>DASYVA010000226.1 GCA_036000645.1 Candidatus Methylomirabilis sp. | reverse complement strand
GACTTCCGCGCGGTGGTCCGCGCGGTCCTGGCGGCGCGCCGACGCAACAAGCCGGTCATCGCCGGCCTGGGGGGGCACGTCATCAAGGTCGGCTGCTCCCCCCATCTCATCGACCTGATGGAGCGGGGCCTCCTCACGGCTTTGGCCATGAATGGCGCCTGCGCCATCCACGACTTCGAGCTGGCGTACGCCGGCTTTACCTCTGAGGAGGTGGAGGCGGGGGTGGCGGCCGGGGAGTTCGGGATGGCCGCCGAGACGGGGGAGGTCATCAACCAGGCGGTGCTGGAGGGGCGGGCGAAGGGCTGGGGATTCGGCCGCGCGCTCGGGGAGAAGATCCGAGCCCTGAAGATGCCGCACGAGGGGCTCAGTCTCTTCGCGGCGGCTACCCGCCTGCAGTGCCCGGCCACCGTGCACGTCGCCATCGGGACCGACATCGTCCACATGCATCCCTCCTGCGACGGGGCCGCGGTCGGGGAAGCGACGCTCAGGGACTTCCACCTCCTCACGGCTGTCGTGGCGGCGATGGGCGGGGGCGGGGTGTACCTCAATCTGGGTTCGGCCGTCCTGCTCCCCGAGGTGTTCGTGAAGGCCCTCACCGTGGCCCGGAACGCCGGACATCCGGTGACCGACTTCACCACCGTCAATTGTGATTTCCTGCAGCACTACCGCCCGACCCAGAACGTCGTCCGGCGGCCGGTGGCCGGCGGGGCCGGGCAGGGGTACGCCCTCACCGGCCACCACGAGCTCCTCCTCCCGCTCCTGTGTGCCGCCCTCGTCGAGGGTTGGGAGGGGTAGCGGCCTCAGGGCTCCTCCGGCCGCCGGCGTCCGGGCGCCCCCTGCCCCGGGGGATTCTGCCGGGGGCCCGGTCGGCCCCGCTCCCGCGTTCCCCGCAGGGTCTCCCGCAGGCGTCGCCGCTCCGCGGGGCTGCGGTCCCGGAACTCCCGCCACTCCTCCCGGAGCCGCAGGCGTTCCTCCGGCGGCAGGGCCTGCCAGGCCCGGAGGGTTCTCCGGAGGGCCTCCCGTTCCGCGTCGCTCAACCCCTCCCACCGTCGCAGGTTCTCCCGGAGACGCTCCCGCTCCGCCGGACTGAGGCGGCGCAGCGCTTCCTGCCGGTCCCGGACGGCCTCCCGCTCTTCGGGGCTGAGGTGCTGCCATCGCTCGAAGTTCCGGCGGATCCGGACGCGCTCCTCGGGGGGGAGGCTCCGCCACCGTTGCCACGCCTCCTCGAGCCGCGCACGGTCGTCCGGCGCCAGGGGCGCGGTGGCGGGCGGGGACTCCGCCCGCGCGTCCGGTAGGAGGAGCGGCGCGCACGTGGCCTCTGCCAGGAGGAGGGCGCCGGCCAGACCGATGGCCGCCCGGAACACCCGGCCCAGGGTCCGCCTCATGTGGCCCGGCCCTCCTGGACGAAGGTGCGCAGCAGCTCGTAGTGCTCCAGGATGTCCACCTGCTCCAGGAGCTCGAGGTCCTGGACGACCTCGAGGTTGCGGAGGAGGGCGAGCTCTTCCGGGCTCGGGGCGGTCGGAGCGAGGGGCGCGGGGCCTCGGCCGGCCAGGAAGGCGGCGGCGAGGGCAAGGAGGAGGGCGGCGGCAGCTCCCCCCAGGACCCACGCGCGCCGGGGCAGGAAGCCGGCCGGCCGGGAGGAGGGCGGCGGCTTGAGGCCGAGGCGCCGGGCCAGGTCCTGCCGCGCCGCCGCCCAGTAGGGAGCCGGGGGCTCCGGCACCGGGTCCGCGGCTGCCGCCTGCAGCAGCTCCCGGAGGGCGCCCGCCTCGGCCCGGCAGGCGGGGCAGGCGGCCAGGTGCCCTTCCATCTCGGCCCGCAGCGGGCCGGGCAGGCTCCCGTCGGCCGCCTCGATCAAGAGAGCCTGGACCTCATCGCATCGCATCGCATCCCTCTCCTGCCCCGTATCGCTGGAGCCGTGCCCGCAGGTTCCGGACCGCGTGGAAGAAGTTGGCCTTCACCGTTCCCTCCGAGCATTCCAGGATCTCGGCAATGGCCTTGTGGGGGAGGCCCTCCTGCACCCGGAGGATGACCGTTGCCCGCTGCTGCGGGGGGAGGCTCGCTATGGCAGCCGCCACTGCGGCCTGCCGCTCGGCTTCCACCAGGGCCTCGAGCGCCCCGGGCGCCGGGTCGGCCAACCCTCCCGCTTCAACCGTCTCTTCCGGGCCTCGTCCCCGCCGGTGATTGAGGCAGAGGTTCAGGGTGATCCGGTAGAGCCAGGTGTACAGGCTCGAGCGGCCATCGAAGCGGGACAGCGCGCGGTGGGCCCTGAGGAAGGCCTCCTGGGCCAGGTCTTTCGCGTCCTCCATGTTCCGGGTGAACCGGTAGGCCAGCCGGTAGAGGTTCCGCTGGTAGGTGCGGACCATCCCCTCGAAGGCGCTGGCATCCCCCGCCCGGAGGCGGGTCAGGAGCACCTCGTCTGGTTCGTGCACCCAGCCCCTCCCGGCGACCGCCGTCCCCGTCGCCGTCCCCCGGATTTCTTCAATACTTTTAGACCCGTTCGGCCCCCGGCCGCTTAGCTTCCCCTCTGCCGGCTTATAGGGCCGGCCGACGCGAAAGGCAAGGCCGTTGGCGCCCCGGCCCCCGCGTGCTATAGTGTTCCGCCGGATGGAATTCACGCCCGCATACGTGACGTACGAGGAGCTCCACGCCGAGCGGATCCGCCAGGTCCTGCAGGGGGGAAGCGTGCCCTGCCGCCTCCGCTCGATGCGCGTGGCGGGCTACGCCGGACTCAGCCTCGGCCCCCTCGGGGAGATCCAGGTGCTGGTCCCGCCTCCGTATGTGGCGAAGGCGAAGCGCCTGATCGCCCAGGCCATGGCGGACGGCGTGCTCTGGCCCTGCGGGGCGCCGGTGGAGGGGGAGTGAGGCGCCGCCGCGAGGGCGCTCTGCGTCCGGTCTCCCGCTCTGCGGCGAAGATCCGGGATCGGAAGGCGGCCGTTGCGGCCGTGCGGCGGTGGCAGCGCGCGGGGAAGACGGTCGTCTTCACCAACGGGTGCTTCGACCTCCTGCACCTCGGTCACGTCCGGTACCTGGACGCGGCCCGGGCCCTCGGGGACCTCCTGGTCGTCGGACTCAACAGCGACGCCTCCGTCCGCCTGGCGAAGGGCCCCGGTCGCCCCATCGTCCCGGCGGCGGAGCGGGCCGAGGTGCTGGCCGCGCTCGGCGCCGTGGACCTCGTGGTCCTCTTCGACGAGCCGGACCCGGCCGCGCTGGTCGCGGCCCTGCAGCCGGACGTCCTGGTGAAGGGGGCCGACTGGGCCCCCGACCAGATCATCGGGCGGGAGGCGGTGGAGGCGCGGGGCGGGGTGGTGACGTCGGTTCCCCTGACCCCGGGGGCCTCCACCTCCGGTCTCATCGCCCGCATCCTGGAGCGGCACCGTCAGCGGTAGGGCGGTGCGCCTCCCCTCGCTGCCGGGGCTCCCCGCGAGCCCCTGGCGGGGAGGGGTATTTGTGTTGGTGTGATGCCTGAGACACTCCTGAAACGGACGATGGCGGCCCTCGATCTGCCGCACCGCCTGGAGGTGCAGGCGCCGGCCACCCTCACCCTGCACGGCCTCACTGGGGCCTCCCGGGCATTGCTCGCGACCGCCTGTGTCCGCGCCACGGGCCGGGCGGCCCTGCTCCTGACCGGAACCGCCCCCGAGGCGGAGGCCGCCGCGCGCGACTGCCGCTTCTACCTGGGCGCCCCGGCCGTGGGGCACCTGCCCGAGCTCCCGGGCGACCCCGCGGCCCGGGCCGTCCTCCCCCCGGAGCTCACCGCGGAGCGCCTGCACGCGCTCAGGCTTCTGCGGGAAGGGCGGGGGTTGGTGACGACATCCGCCGCCGCCGCCATCGGCCGCTTCCTCACGCCCGAGGCCCTCGAGCGGGCCCTCGTTCACCTGTACCCCCTGCGCCTCGTTGCCCCCCAGGAGCTGGCGGAGCGCCTCACCTGGATCGGCTACCGCCGCTCCCCCCAGGTCACCGAGCCGGGGGAGTTCAGCCTCCGAGGGGGGATCTTGGATCTGTACCCTCCCCTCGCGGCTCATCCCGTCCGGGTCGAGTTCGTCGGGGATGCCATCGAGTCGCTTCGGACCTTCGACCCGGAGAGCCAGCGCTCGCTGGGTCCCCTCCCGCGCGCCCTCGCCCTTCCGGTGATGGAGACCCTCCTCGACCCGGATTCCCGGCAGGGAGCGCTTGCCGCCCTGGATCGCCTTCCGGACGGCCGAGTTCCTCCCTCCCTGCGGGAGGCGCTGGAGGAGGGGCGCGCCGCGCCGGGCCTCGCGGCCTACCGGGCGTGCTTTCCTGGCGGCGGGGCGAGCCTCCTCGATTACCTCCCCGCAGACGCCCTCTGCCTCCTGGACGACCCGGACCAGGTGGCAGCGAGGGCGGCGGCCGCCCACGAGGCCGCCGTCCTGGCGGATGCGCGGTGGGCAGCAGCCGACGTCGCCGTCCCTCCGGCGAGCTCCCGCCTCGTCTCCTGGGAGACGCTCCATGGCGGCCTCGCCTCCCGCCTCCGGGTCGCCCTCTCCCCCTTTCCCCTCCCCGGGGGAGTCCCGGGAGAGGTGCTTGCCTGCGCGACGGAGGCGATCCCGGCGTATCAGGGGAGGCTTCAGCCGTTCCTCGAGGACCTGACCCGATGGCTCCGGGAGGGCATCGCCGTGACGCTGGTGGCGCGCAGCGTCGCGCAGGCCCGCCGCCTCCAGGAGATCCTCCGGGAGCACACCCTCGGGGCCGCGCTGGGGGTGGCGGCCGGGCCGGAGCGGCCGCTCACCATCGCCATCGGCGAGGTGAGCCGCGGCTTCCGGTTCCCGGCCCTGAAGGCCATCCTGGTGACGGAGGCGGAGCTCTTCGGGACGCGCCGCCTGCCGCCTCCCCGCAAGGCCGCCCGGCCCGGCGCCGCCCTCCGCGTCCTGGAGGAGATGGTCCCCGGCGACCTGGTGGTGCACGTGGACCACGGGATTGGCCGCTACCAGGGATTGCAGCGCCTCACCGTCGGCGAGCGAGACGGGGACTACCTGATCCTGGAGTACGCGAGCGGCGACCGCCTCTACGTGCCCGTGGAGAAGATGGGCCTGGTCCAGCGGTACGTCGGGGCGGCGGCCGCCCCGCCGGCGCTGGACCGGCTCGGCGGGACCGCCTGGGGCAAGGCCAAGGCTCGGGTGAAGGCCACGGTCCGGGCCCTCGCGAAGGAACTGCTGCAGCTCTACGCCGCCCGGCAGATTCTGCCGGGGCACGCCTTCAGCCCCGACACCCCCTGGCAGCGGGAGTTCGAGGCCTCCTTCCCCTACGAGGAGACGGCGGATCAGCTCATGGCCATCCAGGCGGTGAAGGCGGACATGGAGCGGCCCGGCCCCATGGACCGCCTCATCTGTGGAGACGTGGGCTATGGGAAGACCGAGGTGGCCATGCGGGCCGCCTTCAAGGCCGCGATGGACGGCAAGCAGGTGGCGGTCCTGGTTCCGACCACGGTCCTCGCCATGCAGCATTTCGCCTCCTTCCGCGAGCGGTTCGGGCCCTTCCCCCTCCGGGTCGAGATGCTCTCCCGCTTCCGGAGCCGCCGCGAGCAGGAGGCGGTCCTCCAGGGCCTCCGGGACGGGACCGTGGACATCGTCATCGGGACGCACCGGCTCCTCCAGCGGGATATCCGGTTCCGCGATCTGGGCCTCCTCGTGGTGGACGAGGAGCAGCGCTTCGGCGTGGCGGCGAAGGAGCGGCTGAAGCAGCTCCGCCGGGAGGTGGACGTCCTTACCCTCACCGCGACCCCGATCCCCCGGACGCTGCACATGGGCATGCTCGGGGTGCGGGACATGAGCACCATCGAGACGCCCCCCGAGGATCGCCTGGCGATCCGGACCTACGTCTGCCGCTTCGACCCGGCCGTGATCCAGGAGGCGGTGGAGCAGGAACTGGGCCGGGGGGGGCAGGTCTTCTTCGTCCACAACCGGGTGGAGAGCATCCAGACGCTGGGCCGCTACCTGAAGCGGCTCCTCCCCACCGTGCGCGTCGCCATCGCGCACGGGCAGCAGCCGGAGGCGGCGCTCGAGAAGATCATGGTGGACTTCTACGCCCGCAAGTACGACCTGCTCCTCTGCACCACCATCATCGAGTCCGGCCTGGACATCCCCACGGCCAACACCATCATCGTGAACCGGGCCGACCGCTTCGGGCTCGCGCAGCTCTACCAGCTCCGGGGGCGGGTGGGGCGGGACCGGCACCGCGCCCACGCCTACCTCCTCGTCCCCCGCGAGGAGGCGCTGAGCGAGGCGGCCCGCCGGCGCCTGCAGGCGCTCGCCGAGCTCACCGAGCTGGGCTCCGGGTTCAAGATCGCGGCCCGGGATCTGGAGATCCGGGGGGCGGGGAATCTCCTGGGGGCGGAGCAGCACGGGCAGATCGCCGCGGTGGGCTTCGATCTGTACTGCCGCCTCATCCAGGAGACCATCCAGGAGCTTCGGGGCCAGCTCCCCGAAAGTCCCGTCGACCCGGCCATCCGGCTCCCGGCCGAGGCGCTCCTCCCGGACACCTACGTGGACGACCCCGCGATCCGCCTCGCCCTCTACAAGCGGCTGGCGGCGGCGGAGGGGGAGGAGGGCCTGGAGGAGCTTCGGGCGGAGCTCCGCGACCGGTTCGGTCCCCTCCCGCCCGAGGCGACCTGGCTGCTGACCGGCATGGGGCTCCGCCTGGCCGCCCGCCGCCTGCGTGCCGTGGAGGTGGACCTCCGGCCTTCCGCCGTCCGGATCCGCCTGGACGGGAAGCCGGCCGTGGACGGGGCGGCCGCGGCGGCGCTGCTCCGGGAGGCCCGCGGGCGCCTCCGCTACGGCCCGGCGGACACGCTCACGTGGCACTCGGGCGAGGAGGACCCTGCAGCCCGGGCCGCTGCGGTCAAAAACCTATTGCGGCGGCTGGCGGGGACCTGTTAGGGTGCCCCAACCCATGCGGGCAGGGCAGGCACGGCGCGGCGGAGCCGCGCAGGAGGCAGATCGGTGACAGGGTGGCGGTGGGGGGTCCTGGTGGGGGGAGTCGTCCTGGCGGCCTGCACCGGCGGGTCCGAGGAGCAGGTGGTGGTTCGGGTGAACCAGACCCGCGTGACGGTGGCGGAATTCCGCCGCCGGCTGGACCTGGAGCGGGAGCGGATCCCGGCCCACCTGCACATGCTGATGGAATCTGCCGATGTACAGAAGCGGTACGCCCAGGACCTCATCCGGCGGGAGATCCTTCTGCAGGAGGCGGCGCGACGCCAGATCGACAGCCGCCCCGTGGTGACGGATCGGGTGCGGCAGGTGAAGGAGCAGATGATGCTCCAGACCCTCCTCAAGGAGGAGATCTCCGATAAGGTCCAAGTGCCGGAGGGGGACGTGCAGGCCTACTACGAGGGGCATCCGGAGGAGTTCAGCCGGGATCGGCTTCGGGCCGGCCACATCCTGGTAGCGACGGAGGGGGAGGCACAGCAGGTCGTGGAGCGGCTGAAGGGGAAGGAGGCGTTCGAGGGATTGGCCCGGCGCCTCTCTCTGGACAAGGTCAGCGGCGCGAAGGGGGGGGACCTGGGGACGATCGAGCGTGGGACTATGGTCCCCGAGTTCGAGAAGGCCGCCTACGCCCTGAAGGTGGGGGAGGTGAGCGCTCCCGTGAAGACCCGCTTCGGGTTCCATATCATCCGGGTCACGAGGCGGGAGGAGCGCCCCGCCGCCCCCCTCGCCCAGATCCGGGAGGAACTGCAGCAGCGGCTCCTGGGGGAGCGCCAGCAGACGGCCTTCGACGCCTTCGTGGAGGGACTGCGGCAGCACGCGACGGTCGAGGTGCAGGAGCAGCTCCTCCCGATCGCGGCCCCGGGGGCCGCTCCGGCGGGCCCGGACCTGCCGGCAACCCCTCCCCCGCCCGCGGAGGCCAAGTGAGGCGGCGCATCAGGGCTCTGGGCCTCGGGGCCGTTGCCGCCCCAGCCCTCCTGCTCGGCCACGCCTCTGCCGTGACCGTCGAGCGGGTGGTGGCCGTGGTGAATGAGGAGGTCATCACCCTCACCGAGCTGCAGGAGGAGGGTCGGGCGGCCGCGGCGCGCCTCGTCGCCGCGGGGGAAGGCCCGGCCCCGCTTGCCCCCACCGCCCCGGAGCGACAGATCCTGGAGGAGCTCATCGAGCGGCGCCTCCTCCTCCAGGAGGTTGCGCGGGAGGCGATCCGGGTGGAGCCGGCGGAGGTGACCGCCGCCCTGGAAGAGCTCAAGGCCCAGAATGCCCTGCCGGACGACGCGGCGCTGGAGGCGGCGCTTCGTCGGGAGCGCCTCACCCCCCCCCAGTTCCGCCAGCGCCTCCAGCACCAGCTGGCGATCGGGAAGCTCCTGGCCCGCAAGGTCCGGGGGAGCATCATCCTGACCGACGCGGAGCTGGAGACCCACTATCGGACCCACCCCCAGGAGTTCGCCCTGACCGGCCAGGTGCAGCTCCGGCATCTCCTGGTGGCGGTGCCGAAGGCGGGGGATCCCGAGGCCGAGGCGGCAGCGGCCAGCCGGACGTCGGAGGCGCTGGCGGCCCTGATGGCGGGCACACCCTTCGCGGCGGTGGCCACCCGATACTCCGACGCGCCGACGGCGGCGCAGGGGGGCGAGCTCGGCGTCCTGCGCCAGGGGGAGTTGGCCCCCGAGCTGGAGCGCGTGGCGTTCGCCCTGCTCCCAGGGGAAATGAGCACGCCGATCCGGACGGCCGCCGGGTACAACATCCTCCTCGTCGAGGCCAAGGAGGCCCCGATCGTCTCTTTCGCGCAGGCGCGCGACCGGATCCGCGACCGGCTCTTCCGGCAGAAGGTCCAGAAGCGCTACCAGGACTACCTCGCCGAGCTCCGCCAGAAGGCCTACATCGAAGTCAAATTCCCCTAGGCTGTCCTTGAACGGGACCCATCTGCTGCGTCGGCCTCGCCGATCCGTGCGGTGCATTCCGCACACCGGACGCGTTCCCCCTCCACCCCTCGGGCGGTCCCCGCGCCGGCCGGCCACGGGAGGTTTTGGGGGAGGCTGGCTACTGGCCGAGGGGAAGAGAGGCGGATGCTTTGAGGGAAAGGTCGGCGCGCTCACCGCGTGCGTAGCGGGCGGCGCCGGCGGCCGCGATCATGGCCGCGTTGTCGGTGCACAGGGCCGGGGAAGGCCAGACGGCCGCGATCCCCCCCTCCGCCGCTCCCGCCCGGAGGCGGTTGCGGAGAACCTGATTGCACGCGACGCCGCCGGCGACCACCAGGCGGCGGAGGCCGACCCGCCGCGTCGCCGCCAGCGCCTTGCGAGCGAGCTGCTCCACCACCGCCTCCTGGAAGGCGGCGCAGAGGTCGGCGACGAAGGCGGGGGGAAGATGCCGCGGGGACGGCGTGAGCGTGTTCCATGCCCCGCGGGCCGCGCCCGGGCTCCTCCGCCGACCTCGCTCCCCGGGGTCCCGCGCAGCGGGACGCGCCGCGGCCTGGACGGCGAGGAGGGCCGCGGTCTTCAGCCCGCTGAAGGAGAAGTCCAGGGACCGGTCCGCGGCGAGCGGGCGGGGGAGCCTGATCGCCTTCGGGTCGCCGGCCCTCGCCGCCTCCTCGATGGCGGGGCCGCCGGGGAACGGAAGCCCGAG
This sequence comes from Candidatus Methylomirabilis sp., assembly GCA_036000645.1. Taxonomy (NCBI): domain Bacteria; phylum Methylomirabilota (SeqCode); class Methylomirabilia (SeqCode); order Methylomirabilales (SeqCode); family Methylomirabilaceae (SeqCode); genus Methylomirabilis (SeqCode); species Methylomirabilis sp. (SeqCode). The sequence goes on along the minus strand of DASYVA010000226.1, from coordinate 34,349 downwards.
CAGCTTGGCTACCTTGTCGAAGGCTTCCCCGGCGGCGTCGTCCCGGGTGAGCCCGAGCAGCCGGTACTCCCCCGGCGCCTTCGCCTCGTACAGGTGGGTGTGCCCCCCGGAGACGACCAGGGCCACGAAGGGGAAGTCGAGGTCGGCGTGCTCCAGGAGCGCGGCGAAGATATGCCCTTCCAGATGGTTGACGGCGACGAGGGGCTTGCGGGCGGCGAAGGCCAGGGCCTTTGCGGTGGAGACCCCGACGAGGAGAGAGCCCACGAGGCCCGGACCGGCCGTCACCGCGAGGGCGGTCAGGTCGGCCAGGCCGGCGCCGGCGCGCCGGAGGGCCTCGCGGAGGACCGGGCCGAGCGTCTCCAGGTGGCGGCGGGAGGCCAGCTCCGGCACGACCCCCCCGAAGGGGGCGTGGAGGGCCTCCTGGGACAGGACCACGTTCGAGCGGATGTGGCGGCCGTCCTCCAGGACGGCCGCCGCGGTCTCGTCGCAGGAGGTTTCGATCCCGAGGATCAGGCCCATGGCTCGCGGGGAGTCCCGGGCGCTGTCACCGGGACGCCTGGGTGCCGGTCCCTCCCCGATCCAGGATGAGGTTGGCCTTCAGGATATCCACCGCCCGGGCCAGCTGGATGTCGGCCTTCAGGTCCGGGGCCCGCCGGCCGAGCGGCTGGGAGGTGTCCCCCTCCTCCTCACCGATCTTTCGCTCCCGCGGGGAGGGCCCCCCCTCAGGCCGGGGGGGAGCCTGGGCGGTCACGGTGGGCTTGGGCGGCTCCACGAGGATGTCCGGCGTGATCCCCTTCCCGTGGATGGTCTCGCCGCGCGGCGTGAAGTACTTGGCCGTGGTCAGGCGCAGCCCCGACCCGTCGTTCAGGGGGATTACCGTCTGGACCGAGCCCTTCCCGAAGGTCGTGGTGCCGAGGATGACGGCCCGCTTATGGTCTTGCAGGGCCCCGGCGACGATCTCCGAGGCACTGGCCGAGCCCCCGTTCACCAGGAGGACCATGGGAACCTGGGGGAGGTTCTTGGTGTGCTCCGCGCTGAAGCGGAGATCCTGGTTCCGGGCCCGCCCCTCGGTGTAGACGATGAGCTGCCCCTTCTTGAGGAAGAGGTCCGCGACCTGGACCGCCTGGCTCAGGAGGCCGCCGGGGTTATTGCGGAGGTCCAGAACCAGCGCCTGCGCCCCGCTCGATTGGAACTGCTCCAGCGCCCGCTCCAGGTCGCGCGCGGTCTTCTCCTGAAAGGAGCCCAGCCGGATGTAGCCGATCTTGTCCCCCAGGTCGAAGGATCGGACGCTGTGGACCTCGATGATCTCCCGGGTGATGGCGAAGTCCCGTCCCTCGGTGAACCCCTCCCGCATGATGGTAATGGTGACCTGGCTCCCCCGCGGCCCCCGGAGTTTCCGCACCGCCTCGATGAGGGTCATGTCCTTGGTCGGCTCGCCGTTGATCTTCACGATCCGGTCCCCGGTCAGGATGCCGGCCTGGTCCGCGGGTGTCCCCTCGATGGGGGAGACCACGGTGAGCTGCCGGTCCCGGACCGTGATCTCGATCCCGAGCCCTCCGAAGGAGCCCTGGGTCTCCACCTGCATCTCCCGGTAGACCTCGGGGGGCATGAAGGAGGAATGCGGGTCCAACGTCTCCAGCATCCCGCGGATCGCGCCGTAGACCAGATCCTTGGAGTGCACCTCCTCCACGTAGTTGGCCTGAATGAGGGTCAGGACCTCCGTGAAGACTTTGAGCTTCTCGTACGCCTCGTCGGTGGCGACCACCCCATGGCGTGCGCCACTCGCAATGATGACCAGGATGAGGGCGAGGCCCACCACGGCTGTCCGGGCCTTGCCCCGCCACCGCTGCGATCCCATGCCCACTCCTCCCGCGCCTGCCCGGCGCGCCGGCGGCTCCTGCCGCCCACCGCCCCGACCGCTAGGGCCGGGACTGCAACCAGACCAGGGGATCCTCGGGCTTCCCCCGGACCCGGATCTCGAAGTAGAGCTGGGGGCCGTCGAGGGACCCGCTTTCCCCAACGGTCCCGATGAGTTGCCCCGCCTGGACCTCCTGGCCCGCCCGGATCAGAAGGTCTGCCAGGTGGGCGTAGAGGGTGTACATCCCGCCGCCGTGGTCCAGGATGACGAGCCTGCCGTACCCCTGGAACCAGTCGGCGAAAGCCACGGTGCCCCGGAAGACCGCCCGGACCCCCTCTCCGGCGGTGGCCCGGATCCCGACCCCGCGGTTGAAGGTCACGGTCCGGAACCGGGGGTGGTCCTGGCGTCCGAAGGCGGAGATGACCCGGCCCGCCGTGGGCCAGGGGAGGCGCCCCCGCAGCGCCGCCAGGGCTCCGTCGAGCGGCGATTCCCCTGGTGCGGCGGGCCGGCGGCGCGCCCGCTCCTCGAGTCGCAACCGGTTCAGCAGGGCCTGGAGCTCGCCCGCCGCCGCCTCGAGTTCCCGGACAGCGGTCAGGTGGCCCTGCCTCTCCTCCCGGACCTTCGCCAGGAGGATCCGCCGTCTCCACTGCTCGCTGGCAATCTCCTGCCGGGCGTCCTGCAGCGCGTTCCGCCGCTCCGCCAGCTGCGTGACCCCCGCCCGGACGGCCTTTCGCTGCTCGCCGAGCTCCGCCAGAGCTGCCCGGTGCCTGGCGATCAACTCCCGGTCCTGCACCGCGATCGCGGCCAGGTATTTGGCCCGCCGGGCCACCTCCTCCGCGGAACCCGCCGTGAGCAGAACCTGCACCGTCCCGAGGCGACCCTGCTTGTAGAGGGCCCGGAGGCGCTGGGCGAGCAGGTGCTCGGTCCGTTTCAGGCGCCGGTCCGCCCGCGCGAGCTCCCGGGTCAGTGCAGCCACCTCGCGGCTTTCGGCGGCGGCCCGGGCCTCGAGGCGCTTGAGCTCGCCGGTCTTGGCTGCCAGCACGGCCTCCACCCGCTCGAGATCCCGGGCGAGCGCCCCCTCACGGCGGCCGGCCTCCTGGGCCCGCCGGCGCTCTTCGGCCAGCTCCCGCTGAACCGCCTGCAGCTCCTTCTGGGTTTCGGAGAGCCGTGCCGTCTGGCGCGCCGCTGGAGCGTCCCCGAGCGGGAGCAGGCACACCAGGAGGAGGCTGCCGCCGAGCAGAAGCCGGGGAGATCTGAGGCGCCTCATGCCTTCAGGAACCGACGCACCGATAGGAGACTCCCCATCCCGCCCAGCGCCGCCCCCGCGACGAGCAGGCCGGCGACGTGGAGCGGCTCCAGGAATCGCCCGGCCCCCAGCGCCAGGAGGCCGGCAGGGGCCAGACCGAGGCGCCAGACAACGAGCTGGTGACCGGCGAAGAGGAACAGGAGCGCCAGGAGCGCTCCCAGGAGCCCCTGGAAGAGCCCCTCCAGGATGAAGGGGGCGCGGATATAGGCCCGCGTCGCTCCGACCAGGCGGAGGATTTCGATCTCGTCGGCCCGGGCATAGACCGCCAGGCGAATGGTGTTCGCCACGATGAAGAGGGCACCTCCACCCAGGATGATGCCGAACGCCCATCCTCCCACTTGCAACACCGAGACCAGCCGGCCGATCTGCTCCACCCACTCATGCCCGTACAGGACCTCCTCCACCCCCTCGAGCCGCTCGAGGGCGCCCACGAGGGCCCGCATGCCGGGGCCGGTCTGGTGCTCCTCCCGGATGCGGAGCTGGAAGGACGCGGGGAGCGGGTTGTCCCCCAGGCCCTCCAGGAGACTCGCCTGACCGTGCAGGTCCCGCTTGAAGAGGGCGAGCGCCTCCTCCTTGGAGCTGTACTGGACGGCCGCCACCGCCGTCTCGGCCTGCAGGCGCCGACGGAGGAGCTCCTGCTGGTCGGGGGTGATGTCGTCCCGCAGGAAGACCACCACCTCGAACTGGGCCCGCCAGTCGCTGAGGATCGCCTGGAGGTTCACCGTGAGCAGCCAGAGGCCCCCGAGGATCAGGGACGAGACGGTGATGGCGCCGACCGCGGCGAGCCCGGCCCACCCGCCGCGCCGGAGGTTCCCCAGCGTATCCCCCAGGAGTGTCCACAGGCGCGTGAGGCGCATCAGGCTCCGTTGTCTTCCACGACCCGACCAGCCTTCAGGACGACCGTCCGTTTGGCCTGCTCCTTCACCAGGGTCGCGTTGTGGGTGGCGAGCAGGATGGTCGTCCCCCGAGCGTTCACCTCCCGGAGGAGGCGGATGACGTCGGCCGCCAGCTCGGCGTCCAGGTTCCCCGTGGGCTCGTCCGCCAGGAGGATGAGGGGATCGTTCATGAGGGCCCGGGCGATGGCCACCCGCTGCTGCTCTCCTCCGGAGAGGCGGTAGGGCGTCTGATTCGCCCGGTGCAGAAGCCCGACCTGCCGGAGCAGGTAGCCGATCTTCCGACGGGCCGCGGCCTCGGGGGTCCCGAGCGCCCTGGCCACCAGGTGCAGGTTGTCGGCGACGGTCCGGTCCATGAGGAGCTTGAAATCCTGAAAGATGACCCCCACCATCCGGCGGAGGGCCGGCACCTGGCGCTCCGGCAGGCGGGCCACGTTGCGGCCAGCCACCAGGATCTGCCCGCTGCTGGGGAGCAGGTCCCGAAAGATCAGGCGCAGGAGCGTGGTCTTCCCGGCCCCGCTCGAGCCCGTGAGGAAGATGAACTCCCCTTTGCGGATGTCCAGGGACACGTCCGTCAGGGCTTCCACGTCCTTGCCGAAGGTCTTGTCGACCCGGAAGAGCTGGATCATCCCTGGACGGGCCCCTCCCGCAGGCTGGCCGGCTAACTGCCCTAAACTAGAGGATGCGCACGGCGTTTGCAAGGGAAAAGCTGTCCGTCCAGATCCCGGGCGCGGTTGACAGGGCCGGGGCCCGCTTCTATAGTCACGTGAGAGAGATGCGCCGCTGCCAGACCGGGATCGGCAAGTGCATCCGGCCTGCTCGTAGGTCTCCCGCGCGGCTGGCGGTTCCCCTCCCCGCGCCCTGCGTTCCCGCCTCCCCTCCCCGAGACGCAGGCCAACTTCCGGAACGCCGGAACGGTGGCGAGCGCGCTCCGGGCCCGCCGAGCCCTGGCGGTTCAGGGGGCGCGTCACGAGGCACCATGCGATTCCGACTCTGCGAGAACTGCAGTCTCTACTTTGAACAGGGGAAGGCCTACTGCAAGCTCTGCGGCCATCCCCTGGCCCACGCGGCCCTCTCGGAGCCGGCGAAGGTCTGCGCTCGGTGCCGCCTGCTCCACGGGGGCGTGAGCCGGCGCTGCGCCTTCTGCGGGGGGAAACTCCGGGTCCTCCGCGAAGCGCCGACCGAGGTGGCGACGGTTCCGCACCCCCCGGGAGGAACGCGGCCTGCCCCCCCGGACCCGCCGCGCCCCGCGCCCCCGCCCGGGGCGGCGGCGGTCCCCCACTCCCGCCCGCCGCTGAATGCAGCCTGGATGGATTGGAAGGTCCTGGCCGCGTTGGCCGTGGTGCCCCTCCTGATTCTCACCGCCACCTTCCTGGCCCTGCGGCCCGGCGCGAGTCGGGCGGTGCGCGGCCAGGCTCCCGCGGTCCAGGCGGGTGCGGCCGAGGCGGAACGGCTGAACGCCGAGGGAATCGCCGACGCCAGGGCGGGCCGGTTCGCCGAAGCGGAGCGGGCCTTCCTGGCAGCGCTCGAGGCGGAGCCGGACAGCCCCAAGGCCCGCAACAACCTCGGCATCCTCTACCGGCGGTTGGGCCGGATCGAGGAGGCAATCACGATGTACGGGCAGGCCATCGCGGTGGATCCGACGAACCCCATCCCCCACAAGAACCTGGGGCTCATCTACGAGGAGCGGGGGCGGCGCGCCGAGGCGATCCGGCACTTCGAGCGGTACCGGACGCTGCGACCCGACGCCCCGGACGCCGATGAGATTGCGCGCAAGATTGCCCGTCTCCGCCGGGCGTAACCGCTGCCCGCTCCGGGTGGTGGCCCTTGTCGCCCTCTTCGCCGCGGCCTGCGCCGCGCCGACGCCCACAGCCCGCCGCCCCCCCTCGTCGCCCAGGGCTCCGACCAAGCCCGCGCCTGCCCCGGCGAGCCGCCCCGCGCCCCCGGCTCTCCCCTCCCTCAGCCCCTGGTACGTGATGGTCCCGTCGCTGAACGTCCGCCGCTGCCCGGGGGTCACGTGCAGCCGGGTGACTGTCCTCCCGCTGAACGAGGTTGTCCTCCGGCTCCGGGAGGATGGGGAGTGGGTCGAGGTCCGGGTGGTGAAGACGGGGGAGACGGGCTGGGTGGCGGCCCGGTTCCTGGGGGACAGCCCGGTGGCGTCGGCCCCGAAGCCCTCCACCCCGGCTCGGCCGGCCCCCGCGGAAACCTACAAGGAGGAGTTCCTGGAATGAGCGCCCCGGAGCCGATCTCCTGCCCTGCCTGCGCGACGAAGATCCTCCCCCCCGCCCGGTACTGCGACGCCTGCGGCGCCCCCCTCGCGAAGCAGGCCAGCCGGCCCCCGAAGCCCTCCGCGTAGCGCCCTCGCCGGGCTGACGTCGCGCGCGATCCTTCCAGTCTGATCGAGAAGGCGGTCGAACGCTCGCCGCGTCCGGTCAGAGCCCACCTTTAGGGAGGAGGCGCCCGCTCCTCCTCCTTCCCTCGACCGGATCAAAACCACGTTCCGCGTCCTTTGCCGACTATGAAATTTGTTTGACATATTATGTAGAGTAATACATATGACATATGTAAGATCCTTCATTGGTGACCTCATGGAATCGGGGTAGTCATAGTCCCTGGCCCACCTCAGGCACCCGTCGGCGCTCCAGCTATTCTTCAAACGCCCTCCAGGGAAAAGCTGCCTCCTGGACGGTAATCTTTTTCATGCCGCAGCCTACGGCGCGGGAAGGGAACCTCCGCCTTTTCCCCGTGCCCTGAAGTGGTTGTAAGGAGGGCTCGCCTGGCCTCTGAAGCGCCCTCTGTGAGGATCCGTCCGGGACCGGAAGGCGGTCTGTGCAGGTGATGGAGGCTGACCATGGAGCGGCGGGACTCGATGGCGACTGCGCGGGAGAGGGGCCGATTCGCCCCGAAGGTTGCGAGTTGGGTCCTGACGGGGGCTTTCTGGGCAGCGGGCGTGGGGAGCGCCGTCGCTGCCGGGACTTTCTACGTCGATGGCGCAGACCCAGGGTGCTCGGATGCCGGGCCCGGCACGGCCGGGACGCCCTACTGCAGCATTTCGGCGGCAGCGGCGGCCCGGGGCGGGCCCGGCACGACCCTCTCCATCAAGCCGGCTGTCTACCGGGAGCAGGTCACCGTGCCGGCGTCGGGGGCGCCGGGCAATCCATTCGTCTTCCAGGCCCTGGGGTCGCCCGTCGTGGTCGATGGCGCAAACGATTTCTCCGCTCCGGAGAAGTGGGTCGCCACCGCAGGGGACGTCTGGCTGGGGGCCAGTGTCACCTGGAGCCCCAAGCAGGTCTTCGCCGATGGCGCCCGCCTGATCCGCTCCAGCGCCTCGCCGGCCTCCCTCCCGCCGCGGAGCTTCCGCTACGTCAGCGGGACGGGGCTCTACGTCAATGCGGGGGGAGGGAACCCGGGGACCCATCAGATCCTGGTGGGCCGCCGCAGCTACGGCTTCCGGCTCTCCGGGCGGTCCTGGGTCACCATTGACGGCTTCACCGTCACCCGGACCGAGGACCGCGCGATCTATCTCTCCAGCTCCTCAAACAACAGCAGCATCACGCGCAACACCGTGACCTTCGCCAACCGGTATGGGATTCACGTGGCCGGCTCCTCGGGGGTCCTGATCGGGTCCAATGTGGTCTCGGACCACAACGACCACGGCATCACCCTGACCTCGGGGGTGACCGGCTCGACGGTCCAGGACAACGAGTCCTTCCGCAACGCCCGGCCCGGCTCGCGGGCGGCCAACGGGCTCGATGTCTACGGGTCCTCGGGCAACCTCATCCAGCGGAACCGCTTCCACGACAACCAGGACACCGGGCTGAATATCCGCTCGTCCTCGAACGACAACATCTCGCTGCAGAACCTCTCCTGGAACAACGGCGACCATGGCTTCGATCATCTCGGATCCAAGGGCACCCTCAACGTCGGGAACGTCGCCTGGGGAAACTACAAGGACGGCTTCTCCATTGAGGGCACTGCCACCGGCACGAGACTCTTCAATTCGATTGCGGTCAACAACGGGCTGACGACGAACGAGTTTGACCTCTGGGTGGACGCTGACTCGGCGTCCGGGTTCGTCTCGAATTACAACATCTTCTGGAACGCCGCCAGCCAGGTCCCGATCAAGTATGGGTCCACCGAGTACGCGACGGTCGCCGCCTTCACGGCGGCCACCGGTTACGACGCCCAGTCGATCCAAGCCGATCCGCGGTTCGTGGACCCCGTCGCCGGGGACTTCCACCTCCGGGCCGGATCGTCCGCGATCGATTCCGCGAACTCGTCCGTGCCGAGCTGGCCGGCGACCGATGCCGAAGGCCATGGGCGGGAGGACGACCCGGCCACGCCCAATTCCGGAGTGGGCCCCGTCTCCTACGCGGACCGGGGAGCGCTGGAATTCCTGCCCTGCGCGCCGCCGCTCGTGGCAGCCCTGACGGTCACCCCCTCTTCCGGACCGCCCCCCCTCGACGTCCTGGCCGACGCGTCGGCCTCCTGCGATCCCGACGGGGTCCTCGTGGCGTACCGCTTCGACTTCGGCGACGGGACCGTCGTCGGCCCGCAGGCTGGGGCGACGGCGAGCCACACCTACGCGGCGGGGACCTGGACCGCGAGCGTGATGGTGACCGACGACGGGGGAGCGAGCGGCTCGGCCGCAGCGGCCGTCCTCGTCGCCACGCCGAATCAGCCGCCCGGAGCCGCCCTCAGTGTCAACCCTGCCACGGGACCTGCCCCGCTCACGGTGACAGCGGACGGGTCAGGCTCTCGTGATCCCGACGGAAGCATCGTCTCCTACCGGTTTGACTTCGGCGACGGGACCGTCGTCGGCCCGCAGGCTGGGGCGACGGTGAGCCACACCTACGCGGCGGGGACCTGGACCGCGAGCGTGATGGTGACCGACGACGCCGCCGCGACCGACTCGGCTAGCGTGGTCGTGCTGGCCGAGCTCACCGAAACGCCTGTGGACGAGGTCCACTGGAATATCACCGGCCAGACCTCGGTGACCGTTCACTGGCGCGGCTCCGAGAATACCATCCGCTACGGCCTGACCACGGCCTATGGAGAGGTGGGAACGGCGCAGACTCCCAGCCCGCTCCCCTTCTCCTCCAGCGGGCCCTTCTGGGAAGCGAAGCTCACCGGGCTGCAGGAGAACACCGTCTATCACTACGCGATCGGAAATGGGCCGGATCACACATTGTGGACCCCGCCCCCCAGGGGGGCCGCCGGCTTCACCGTCTATGCGGAGGGGGACATTGGCGATACGACCTCCTACGCCAGCATGGGGGTCGTCCAGCGGCTGATTGCCGCGGACATGCCGGCCTTCGTCTTGGCCCTCGGTGATCTCACTTATGGCAATTCCCACGGCCAGGCACATGTTGATCAGCATTTCAACGATGTCATGCTCTGGTCTCGGGACGCAGCCTATATGCCAGCCTGGGGCAATCACGAGTGGGACGTACCGAGTGCAGACGACCTGAGGAACTATAAGGGGCGCTTCGACTTTGCGAATGGGCAGACCTCGCCGCCGACTGCTGATAACACCTGCTCTGGGAAACCGCAAAGCTGCGCTGGCGAAGACTGGCACTGGTTCGACTACGGCAACGTCCGCTTCATCGCGTATCCCGAGCCCTGGTCCGGCGCGTGGGCGGACTGGAATACCAGGGCCAACGCTTTGATGGAGGAAGCGCAGGCCGATCCCAGCATCAAGTTCATCGTCACCTTCGGCCACCGACCGGCCTACTCTTCTGGCCACCATCAGGGGAGCTTGACACTGAAGGGCTATCTCGATGCCCTGGGGGCCAGCCACAGCAAGTACGTGCTGAACCTGAATGGACACAGCCACAACTACGAGCGCACCTATCCGCAGAACGGGGTGGTCCACGTCACCGCTGGCACGGGCGGTGCGAGCCTCGAGCAGGACGGCACGTGCCTCTGGCTCACGTGCGCCCAACCTGCGTGGTCCGCCTTTCGCGCCATGCATCTGGGGCCTCTCAAGCTCCGATTCACAGCGACCGCGATTGAGGGTTCCTTCATTTGTGGGCCCCCCGGCGGCGGGGTAAACGATGTGAATTGCGCCGAAGGCAGCATCGTGGACAGCTTCACGATAAGCGCCGTGGACCTCCCCCCCAACGGGGTGATCGACAGTCCCCTGGCCAATGTGACCGTCATGGCGGGGCAGAGCGTGAGCTTCGCCGGCACCGGAACTGATCCGGACGGCGACCTGCCCTTGAGCTTTTTGTGGGACTTCGGGGGTGGGGCGGGCAATCAGACGGTGGAGGACCCGGGACCGGTGGCCTTCGCCACCCCGGGCACCTACACGGTGACGTTCACGGTGACGGACAGTCTCGGGCTCGCCGACCCCAGCCCGGGGAGCCTGGCGGTGACGGTGACGCCGTTCACCCAGCGGCCCACCGCGCTTCTGACGATGACCCCCTCTTCCGGGCCGGCCCCGCTCGCGGTGACCGCAGACGCCTCGGGCTCGAGCGATCCGGATGGGACCATCGTCTCGTATCGGTTCGACTTTGGGGACGGCACCGTCGTCGGCCCGCAGGCGGGGGCAACGGCAACCCATACCTACGGCGCCGGCGCCTGGACAGCCAGCCTCACGGTGACGGACGACGCGGGGGCGACCGGCACGGTCACGCAGGTCGTCACCGTGACCGGCAACCTGCCCCCCGACGGCGCCATAGACACCCCCGGGGGCAATGTGACCATCCTGGCGGGGCAGTCCGTGAGCTTCAGCGGCACCGGGAGCGATCCGGACGGGCCCCTCCCCCTGACCTACCGCTGGGACTTCGGGGGCGGGGCGGGTCTCCAGACGGTGGAGGATCCGGGAGGGGTCACCTTCGCCACCCCGGGCACCTACACGGTGACGTTCACGGTGACGGATGGGCTCGGCCTCGCCGATCCCATCCCGGCCAGTCGGGTCGTCACGGTCGACGCTCCCCCCCCGGCCTCCCCCCAGCTCCTGACCAACGGCGGGTTCGAAGACGGCCAGGTGGGGTGGGTGAACTGGAGCAGCACCTCGCGGTACGTGACCACGCTTACGCCCTACGCGGGGGCCTTCGCCCTGCAGATCGACGCCGGCTCCTCAAACCGCTACGTGTACCAGACGATCCCGGCCACGCCGGGGACGAGCTACACGGTCAGCTTCGCCCTGCGGACCACCCTGACCACGAGCGTGGGGCGGGGCCGGATCGAGTGGCTGACCAGCACCGGGAGCAAAATCGAGTCCCTCTACTTCGGCGATACCACGGGAACCACCCCCTGGACGGTGCAGAGCACCACCCAGACGGCCCCGCCTGGGACGGCGCAGCTGCGGATCTTCTGCTACGTCACCGCCGACGGGAGCGGCTCGGCGTGGTTCGATGCGGTGGCGGGGCGGTGAGGGAGGGGGATCCTGCCGCCGTCATCCCCGGCTTCCCCGGGCCCGGGTGGAGCGCCTACCGCCGCCGCGGCCAGGCCCGGTCGAACGCCGCGTTGTAGCGCGCGATGAGGCCGGCGTCCGCGAACGAGAAGTAGCCTCCCTCCCCCACGATCAGGTGATCGAGGACCGGGATCTGGAGCAACCGCCCCGCGTAGACCAGCTCCTCGGTCACCGCCTCGTCCTCCGGAGAAGGGGCGGGATGGCCCGACGGGTGGTTGTGGGCGCAGAGGAGGGCGGCGGCGCGCCCCCGCTGGGCCGCCGCCAGCACCTCCCGGGGGTAGACGGGGGATTCCGCGAGGGAGCCCTCGCTCACCGTGAGCACGTCCAGGATGGCGTGGCGTCGGTTCAACAGGAGGACCAGGAACGCTTCCCGGGGCCGGTCCCGCAGGAGAGGCTGCAGGAACGCGTAGACCGCCCGGGAGGAGGTGGCCGCCCCCTTCGGGCGCTTCGCTTCGCTGATGGCCCGGCGCCCCACCTCGAAGGCGGCTTTGAGCTGGGCGATTTTGGCCGGCCCGAGGCCGGAGAGCTCGCGGAGGGCCTCCGCCGGGGCAGCGTCCAGGCCGCGCAGCGAGCCGAAGCGGGCGAGCAGGTGGCGGGCCAGCGCGAGAGCGCTCGCCCCCGCCCGCCCGGTGCGGCAGAGGATGGCCAGGAGCTCCCCGTCGGTCAGGGTGGCCGGGCCGTCCCGGAGGAGGCGCTCCCGCGGGCGCTCCGCCGGGGGCCACTTCCGGATCGGGACCGTGCGCCGGGGCCCGGAGGCCATCAGACCCCCCGCAGCGTGAGGATGAGGAGCAGGACGCTCAGCGCGATCATGATGCCCGCGGTGCTCCAGGCGATGAGATTGAACAGGGGCGAATTGACGTGGGTCCCCATGACCTCCCGGTCATTGATCAGGCGGAGCATGAGGAGGAGGACGGCGGGGAGGAGGATCCCGTTCAGCACCTGGGAGGCGACCATGATCTCGATCAGGGGGGCGCCCGGCCAGAGGATCGCGGCGGCGCCCGTGCCGACCAGCGCGAGAAAGATGGCGAAGAACCCCGGGGCCTCCTGCAGCCCCCGATCTACCCCGCTGGCCCACCCCAGGGCCTCGCAGGCGGCGTAGGCGGTGGAGAGGGGGACGATGGCGGCGGCAAACGTCGAGGCATTGAAGAGGCCGACGGCGAAGAGGATCGTGGCGTAGCGCCCGGCAAAGGGCTCGAGGGCGAGGGCCGCATCCGCCGCCGTCTCGATCCGGACCCCATGCACGTGCAGGGTCACGGCGCAGGCCACGATGATGAAGAAGGCGATGACGGCGGCGGCCAGGCTCCCGAGGAAGACGTCCAGGCGGGCGAAGGGGTACTCCTTGACCCGGATCCCCTTGTCCACCACCGAGGACTGGAGGTAGAACTGCATCCACGGGGCGATGGTGGTCCCGACCAGCGCGATGAGCATCGTGAGGTAGTCGGGTTGCAGCCGGAAGGTGGGGGTCACAGTTGCCAGCAGCACCTCCCCCCAGGCCGGTCGGGCCAGGAAGCCCGAGATCACGTAGACGAGATAGCCGGCGCTGGCCAGGAGGAAGACCCGCTCGACCCGCCGGTAGGTGCCTTTGATGATCAGCCAGCCCACCAGGCCGGCCACTGCGGGGACCGAGAGGAGGCGGGGGACGCCGAAGATCTCCAGGGCGGCGGCGACGCCCGCGAAGTTGGCCACCGTGTTGGCCCAGTTGGCCAGGACCAGGACCGCCAGCACGGCCGCCGTGAACCGGATACCGTAGGCCTCCCGGATCAGTTCCGCCAGCCCCTTCCCGGTGACGACCCCCATCCGGCTCCCCATCTCCTGGACCACCGCCAGGCTGATGGCGATGAAGAAGAGCGACCAGAGGAGGGAGGTGCCGTAGTGCGCGCCGGCGAGGGAGTAGGTGGCAATGCCCCCCGCGTCCTGGTCCACGCTGGCGGTGATGATGCCCGGACCCATGATGGACAGGAACAGGAGGAGGCGCCGCCTCCGGATCCGGGGGAAGGGCATGTACGCTCCGGCTGACCGGGACCGCTAGTGCCGGGCCACCTGACTTCGCCTCTCTTCGTTCTCGGTCGTCGGCGGTCCGGAGCGTACCAACGGCGTACGCCTCCGGCCGCCTCCTCCCTCGGGCCTCGTGATGCTCGTCATTTGGCCCCGCACCCCAGCCGTCGCCTGAGCATGAGCTGCAATTGGTTGGAGTCACACTAGAGGTACTTCTTCGCCGCGCGCTGCTTCCAGATCAGCGGGACGAGGCGGCTGATCACGTCATCGACGGTGATGATGCCCTCCAGGATCTCGCTGCCGCCCACCACGGGCAGGGCCAGGAGGTTGTACTTCGAGAGGGTCTCCGCCACCTCCTTCAGGTCGGCGTCCGGGGGGACCCGGATGACCTGTTTCTCCATCAGCTCCTCGAGCGTCCGCGTGGGCTGCGCCGTGAGGAGCTGCCGGAGACTGAGGACACCGAGGAGCCGCCCGTCGGGATCCGTGACGTAGAGGTAGTAGATGGTCTCCGCCTCCGCCGACCGCTCCCGGAGCTGCTCGATGGCGGCGGCCGCCGTCACGGAGGGCGGGAAGGCGACGAACTCGGTGGTCATGAGGCCGCCGGCGCTCCCCTCTGGGTGCTCCAGGAGCTCCGCCACCTCTTCCGCCTCTTCCGGCTCCATGCCCTCCAGGATCTCCTGGGCACGGGGCTCGGGCATCTCCGAGAGGACATCGGCTGCCTCGTCCGGCTCCATCCGCTCCAGGAGATCGGAGGCTTTCTCCGGCTCCAGCATCTGGAGCACCGAGGCCTGCACTGCCGCCTCCGCCTCTGCCAGCGCCTCCCCCGCCGTTTCCGCGTCCAGGGCCTGGAGGATGGTGGCCCGCTCGCTGGGGTTGAGCTCCTCGACGATGTCCGCGATGTCGGCCGGATGAAGGCGGGCCAACTTCGTGTAGACCGCCTGCCGCTTCGCGCGGGTCAGCTCGGTCTCGATCGGTTCCACGTGCTCCCAGGAGACCACGTCCCGCGGAATGGGCAAGTGCAGCACCCGGGTGAGGCGCTCGAGAGCCGCCTCCGGGAGGAAGTGGCGCAGTAACCCCCGCAGCCCCGCATCCACCCGGACCACCAGGTAGTGTCCGTCCTGCTCCTTGAGCCCCACGTCGTTGACCCGCACCACCCGGCGCCGGGCCGTGTCCATCACCTTCTTGTCCAGGATGTCCTTGGCGAGGAGGATCTCGCTGAGCCGGAGCCACTGGGGCCGGATGCTGTCAGCCGGGCAGGCCAGGCGCAGCGGGCCCCCCGGCGCCGGGTCGAGGCCGGCGACCTGTTCCCAGCCCACGAGCAGGTCCGCCTCCTTCGGGCGGGCCACGAGGAGCTTGGTGACCCGGGGGAAGATCCCTCGGAAGAGGATCACCAGGTCCTTGAGCCGCCCCACCGGGACTCCGGCGGCGTCCACGACCGGCCGGTGGCGGAGCTCCGCGAGGGTGATGTCGGCGTGCGGGATGATGTCGGCCATCGTCGGATGGCGCCGGGCGCTGTCCGGCGCGCAGGGCCTTCTTAGTATGCGGGCGGGGAGCGTGTCAATCCCCGGCCCTTTTCTCCTGGAGGGTCCCCGGGCCCTGTGCTATGGTTTTTTGGGGGATGGCGATGCGCTTCCTCGCCGATGCCATGGTGGGCCGGCTCGCCAAGTGGCTCCGCGCCCTGGGGTACGACACGCTCTACCACCGGGACGGGGATGACGAGGCCCTCCTGGCGACCGCCGTGGCCGAGCGGCGCGTGCTCCTGACCCGGGACACCCGCCTGCCGCGGGCGCACCTCCCCGCCGGGAGCATCTTCATCCGGAGCGACCGCGTGGAGGATCAGATCCGCGAGGTCCTGCAGGCCTACGGCCTCCGGCCGGCGGCCCCGGGGACGCGCTGCCTCCGCTGCAACACGCTCCTGGCCCCGCTCCCCCGGGAGGCGGCGGCCGGGAGGGTTCCCGATTTCGTGCTCACCCGTCACGCCGCCTTCCGCACCTGCCCGGCCTGCCGCCGCGTCTACTGGCCCGGGACCCACCGGGCCCGGATGGCCGAGGTCCTGGCCCGCCTATGCGGGTGATCTTCATGGGGACGCCGGCGTTCGCCGTGCCGTCCCTCGAGCGGGTGCTGAAGGACGGCCACCAGGTCGCCGCCGTCGTGACGCGCCCCGATCGGCCGGCGGGCCGGGGACAGGCGCTGGCGGCTTCACCGGTCAAGCGCGCGGCGATGCGGGCCGGCGTGCCCATCCTGCAGCCCGCCACCCTGAAGGACCCGGAGACGCAGGCGGCCCTCGCGGCCCTCTTGCCCGACGCCATCCTGGTGGTTGCCTTCGGGCAGATCCTCCCGCCAGCCCTCCTCGGCCTGGCTCGCCACGGGTGCTTCAACGTGCACGCCTCGCTCCTCCCCCGGTACCGGGGGGCGGCCCCCATCGCGTGGGCCCTGATCCGGGGAGAGCAGGAGACCGGGGTCAGCGTCATCCGGATGACCGAACTGGTGGACGCCGGGCCCATCCTCCTGCAGCGGGCCGAGCGAATCCGGGAGGAGGATACGGCCGGGACGCTCGGGGAGCGCCTGTCTTGCCTCGGTGCCGCGGCGCTCGCGGAGGTTCTGCTGGCCCTGGAGCGGGGGGAGGCACGCGGCATCCCGCAGGACGAGGCCCTGGCAACATCCGCGCCGAAGCTCACCGCGGCGGACCAGCGCCTGAACTGGACGGAGGCGGCGGCGGCGCTGCGCAACCGGGTCCGCGGCCTCACGCCCGAGCCCGGAGCCCTCACCGCCCACGGCGGGGAGACGCTCCGGGTGCTGGAAGCGGTCGTGGAGGAGAAGGACGCAGGGGCACCGCCCGGGACCCTCGTGGCTGTCGACCGGAGGGGCCCGGTGGTGGCCACGGGGCGAGGACGGCTCCGCCTCCTGCGGGTTCAGCCCGAGGGGAAGCGGCCGATGGATGGGGCCGCGTTCGCCCGAGGCCGTCGGCTGACGCCGGGGGCGCGCTTTGGCTGACCGGCCCGCCGGGGCCCGGGCCCTCGCCGTAGACCTCCTCACCCGGGTGGAGCGGGACCGGGCCTACGCATCCGTTCTCCTGGACGCGACCCTCGCGCGGGGGGGACTCCCGGGAAAGGAGGCCGCGCTCCTCACGGAGCTGACCTACGGCGTCCTGCGCTGGCGGGGAACCCTCGACTGGCTGGTGGAGACCGTGGGGCGCCGGCGCGTCGCCGACCTCCCGGTCCGCCTCCGGCAGATCCTCCGGGTGGGTGCCTACCAGCTCCGGTTCCTCGACCGCGTCCCGGCGTACGCGGCGGTCAGCGAGGCGGTGGCCCTGGCCAAGGGGCCGGGCGGCCATGAGGGGTGGGCCAGCCTGGCGAACGCGCTCCTCCGACGCCTGGCGGACCGCCGGGCCGCCCTCCCGGTGCTGGACATGCAGGACCCGGTGGAACGGCTGGCTCTGCAGTTCTCCCACCCCGCGTGGCTCGTCCGGCGCTGGCTCGCCCGCTTCGGGCAGGCGGAGGCCACCGCCCTGCTCGAGGCGAACCAGGCCCCCGCCCCGACGGTGCTGCTGGTGAACCGGCTCCGGACGGATGCGCAGGCCGTGGCGAGGTACCTGGCGGCGTCCGGGGTGTCGGCCGTGCCGAGCCCGCTCCTCCCCGAGGCCCTGCGGGTCCGCGAGGGGGGGAGGGTTCGGCACGATCCCCTGGTGGCGGAGGGGCACGTTCAGGTGATGGACGACGGAGCGGCGTTGGCGGTGGCCCTGCTGGACCCACAGCCCGAAGAGACGGTTCTGGACGCCTGCGCGGGCGGGGGCAACAAGGCGATCCGGATGGCGGCGCTGATGGGGAACACCGGCCGCATCGTGGCGCTGGACGTGGGCGAGCGGGCGTTGCGCCGCCTCCGCGAGGCCTGCGGGCGGCTCGGGGCAACCAGCGTGGAGTCGACGGCCGGGGACGCCCGGGAGGCGGCGCGCCACGTCCCCGGGGGCGCTGACCGGGTTCTGGTAGATGCCCCCTGCACCGGCCTGGGGACGCTCCGCCGCCACCCCGAGATCCGCTGGCGCGTGCCCGAGGCCGACCTCACCCGCCTGGCGGCGCTGCAGCGGGAGCTCGTCCGGGGCGCAGCGCAGGCGGTCCGGCCGGGCGGGTGTCTGGTGTACGCGGTCTGCAGCACGGAGCCCGAGGAGGGAGAAGCGGTGGCGGAGGCCTTCGGGCGGGCCTTCCCCGGATTCCGCGAGGAGGTCCCGGCCGGCTTCCCGGCCACGTCCGTGACGCGCCTCCCGGGCGCGGGCCTTCGGACCTTCCCTCACCGCCAGGGCTGCGACGGCTTCTACTTCATCCGGTGGCGCCGGGGGGGAGCATGAATCCACGCCTGCGCCCGTGGCTTGGCCTCGCGCTGAGGGGGTCGGGGGTCCTCTTGGGGATGGCGGGTCTCGCGATCCTGGCCGGCTATGTGGCCATGAACCTGGCCCTGGAGAAGGACAAGGTCCAGGTGCCCAACGCGATCGGGATGGACCTGAAGGATGCCGCCGCGCTCGTGCGGGAGGTGGGGCTGCAGCCGCGGATGGTGGCCGAGGAGTACAGCCGGACCATTCCCCGGGGGGCGGTGGTCTCGCAGGTGCCGTCGGGTGGGACCCGGGTCCGGAAGAACAAGGAGGTCCGCCTCACGGTGAGCCGGGGGACGGACGAAATCCTGGCCCCGAGCGTGACGGGCGGGCCCCTCACCCGGGCCCAGCGGATCCTGGCGGAGCACGGCATGACGGTGGGCCTGGTCGCCCGGGTCCACTCCGGGACCTTCCCGGGCGGCGAGGTCATCGCCCAGGACCCGCTGCCGGGGTTCCCTGCCCGGCGGGGCAGCGCCATGAACCTGCTGGTGAGCCTGGGGCGGGAGGAACCGTACTACGTCATGCCCTCCCTGGTGGGGAGCCGCGCCTCCGACGCCCTCGCATTCCTCAAGCGCCTGAACCTGGAGGCCCGGGTCAGCTACGAGCCCCACTTCGGATGGGAGGGCTTCGTGGTGACGCAGGATCCGCCCCCCGGCGCCCGGATCCAGGCCAAGGAACGGGTCGCCCTCACCGTCGGGAACTAGCGGAGGTCCCATGGCGAAGCTGGGGGTCTCGATCCTGAGCGCCGATTTCGGCCGGCTGGCGGAGGAGATCGCGGCGGTGGAGCCCGAAGCCGACCTCCTCCACCTCGACGTGATGGACGGCCACTTCGTCCCCGCCATCTCCTTCGGGGCCGACGTGGTGCGGGCCATCCGGAAGCGGACCCGCCTCTTCCTCGACGTCCACCTCATGGTCCAGAACCCGGACCGCCATCTCGGCCCCTTCGTGGAGGCGGGGGCCGACGGCCTCACCGTGCACGTGGAAGTCTGCCCCCACCTGCACCGGACCCTCCAGCAGATCCGGGAGGCGGGGGCGAAGGCGGGGGTGGCTCTGAACCCGTCCACCCCCTTCGGCCATGTCGAGCAGGTCCTCGGGGACTGCGGCCTGATCCTGCTCATGTCGGTGAACCCGGGGTTCGGGGGGCAGCGCTTCATCCCCTTCGTGGAGGCCAAGATCGCGGCCGCCCGGGGACGCCTCCAGGCCCTGGGGGCCTCCTGTGAGCTGGAGGTGGACGGCGGGATCAAGCCCGAGAACTGCCAGGCCGTCGCCGCCGCCGGGGCCTCGATTCTGGTCATCGGTTCCGCGGTGTTCACCAGCCCCGACCGGACCGCCACCCTGCGGGAGATCCGGCGGCGGCTTCGGGGGGAGCCGTGATCCCCTACCGGGTCCGTCGGGGGAGGGGAGCGAGGGGGCGGCGGGGGAGAGCCCGGGCGAGGGCGAGGAGGCGGGTTTCCGCCTCTGCCGACAGGCGCACTCCCCCGAACCGGGCGGCGTAGTAGGCGAGCGTCAGCTCCCGCAGCGGGGTGAAGGGTTCCCCGCCTCGGCTCACGACCGACTCGGCGAACTCGGCGGGGGTGAGGCCAGGCGGCTTCGGGAAGCCGGCACGCTTCACGCGCCGGAGGGCGAGAGCGTAAAAAGGGGTCGGGGCAGCGGCAGTTGAGCGAGCCGGGGTGCCCGATCCCCTCCGCCGCCAGGCGAGAAGGCCCGCCGCGCCGACCGCGGCGGCCAGGACCAGGAGGAGGACCGGCCGCGCTGCCCTCGCCGCGGCCCGCAGCCGCTCCCACCCGCGGGCAGCCTCCTCGCCCCAGCCGAAAGACTGGGCGCGCAGGCGCACGGCGAGCCCGAGCTGGTCCGCGTCCGAGAAGCCCACCACGTAGCGGTTCCAGCGGAGCCACAGGAAATCGAGGTAGCCTCCGGCTCCTCCGAGGAGTGGGGGCGGTCGGGCGGCGTCGAAGGCAGCCCGCGGGGAGGGATCGAACGTCCGCCATCCCTCGCCCGGCAGGAACGCCTCCACCCAGGCGTGCGCGTCCGCCTGCCGGACCGCCAGGTACTCCCCGTATTCGTTCCAGGTCCCGTCGAGGAAGCCCACCACCAGCCGCGCCGGGATCCCCAGGCTCCGGAGCAGCACCGCCAGCGCGGTCGCGAATACCTCGCAGTACCCCTCCCGCCGCCCGAAGAGGAAGTCCTCCAGGATCCCCCG
This sequence comes from Candidatus Methylomirabilis sp., assembly GCA_036000645.1. NCBI lineage: Bacteria > Methylomirabilota (SeqCode) > Methylomirabilia (SeqCode) > Methylomirabilales (SeqCode) > Methylomirabilaceae (SeqCode) > Methylomirabilis (SeqCode) > Methylomirabilis sp. (SeqCode). Next base: position 14,314 of record DASYVA010000226.1, on the reverse strand, counting down.
GCCGGCCGGCCGGGTGAGGTCCAGGCTGTAGGTGAACTGGGTAGAGAGGTACGCCTCGACCCGGGCGGCTGCCTCCGCGGGAGTCGCCCCCGCGCCGGCGACCTCCCGGGCGAGGGCGGGAATCGCGGGGTCGAGGGATGGGAGGGTGAGGTGGCGTTCGCGCTCGGCTGTCGGGAGGGCCTGCTCCCCGTCGCCGGGGGGGGTCGGATCCGAGAGGACCACGTACTGAATCGGGACGGCGCGCCCCGCGGGCAGGTAGAGGGCGCCCCCCGTGTCCTGGCTCAGGCCCGGAGGGAGGCCGGACAGTGCCACCGGCCAGCCCGCGCCGAACAGGACCCGGGTGTCCAGCGCCTCCCGCGAGATCTCCTGGCGGAGGAGCCGACGCGAGCGGGGGCGCGCGACCGGGGTGAAGCCATTCGGGAGCCTGGCGAGCGGCATTCGCCGGGCGTCGCGTTGGTCCCAGCCCTCCCCGTCAAACGTGTCGAGAGCGAGTCCCCGCCAGTAGATCCGCCCCCCCGGCCGGCCCTCGGGGAAGGCCACTCGGAGGATCACCGTCTCGTCCTGGGTGAGGCGGCCGAATGTCCCGAGCGTGACGCGCTCGGCGAAGCCGGTGGCGCTCGCCCCTCCGCCCGGTCCGAGGGCGAGGCTCCCCCCCAGGCGCGGGAGGAGCACAAAGAACAGGGCGGTGAGGGCGAAGGCAGTGAAGGCAAGCAGGCCGGTCCCCAGGAAGAAGCCGGCCGTCGCCACGTCGCGGCGCGCCCAGAGGCCCGCCGCCGGGGGAGCTGCCCCTTCGAGATGCAGGAGGGCGAGGACCCAGACGCTGAGCAGGCCGGCTGCGGCGAAGGCGGCGAGGAAGGCCGGCCGGGTCGTGAGACCCGCCGCCGCGACCACCGCCATCAGACTCAGGAGGGCGAGCCGCCACCGATCCTGCGGTGTCCGCATCGTCCAGCAGGTGTAGAGGGTGAGGCCGAGGAGGAGGCGGACGGCCACAATGAGGAGGGCCTCGGCCGCGAACAGGAAATCGAGGATTGCCCCGATGGCGAGCAGGCCGGGGATCGCCGCGAGGAGGGGGGTGGGGGGGAGGCCGCGGCTCCGGAGCGGCTCGGCCCACCAGCCAAGGAGGAGGAGCAGCCCTGCCGCGGCGGCCAGGGGGGGTGGGAGCTCCCCCGTGAGCCAGAGGGCGAGCAGGCCGTCGCCGGCGAGCAGGAAGAGGACCAACTTGAGGGCGGAGCCGAAGGTCATCGTCCCTCCGCTCCGGGCCGGCCGGCCCCGAGGGCGAGCCGCAGCGTTCCGCCTCGCTCCCCCGGGACGCGGGTTTCCCCCGCCGCGGGGAGGCCGTCCCCCGCGGGGTCGAGGAGGGCCAGCTCCCGCAGGATCCGGTCCGCATGGCGCTCCCCCGTTCCCCAGGACACCTGGCGCCGGCCGGCCAGGAGCCGGACCGCCGCCCCCCGGGCGCAGGCCTCCACGGCCGCCCCCGCCGCCCGGCTCACGTCTGCCTCCACCGACTCCACGCTGGCGCCGGCAGCCCGCTCCAGGATGATGGTGAGGCGCCCCCCGGTCTCCCCCGCGGTCTCCCGCAGCATCAGGCGGCCCGCCTTGGCCGTGACCGGCCAGTGGATGAGGCGCATGTCCTCTCCCGGCCGGTACGGACGGATGTCGAAGAGCTCGCTGCCGGCTCCCCGCCGCCGGGCCGTCTGCTGGTCCCCCGTCTCCAGCGCCGGCGTTGTCGCCTGGGGAGCCAGGGCCGGGTAGACCAGGATCGGCCGCTGCGGCGCGGCGGGGGCGCTCTTGGCGAAAATCCCGAAGGGGTAGCGAGTGGCCAGGCGGAGCGCCGGGAGCATGTGGAGACCCCGGCGGGGGAAGATGCGCTCCACGGTCGCCGTGGCCGCCTCCCCCGGTCCCAGGCGCAGGAGCTGCGGGCCGCCGGCCTGGCCGGCCAGGCGGAGCTGGAGGGCGTATGAGGGCAGGCGGCGCTTGCCGTTCTGGACCGTGACCCGAACGGGTGCCGGCGTCCCGGCGAAGCAACGGCGGGGCAAGCGGACACTGACCCGGACCTTCCGGAATCCCTGCTCCGAGAGAAGGCCGGAGAGCACGATGAGGCTGAGAAACAGGGCGACCGCGAGGTAGAGGAGGTTGTTCCCCGAATTCAGCGCGGCTACCCCGAGGAGCACCGTGAGGCCGAGGAAACCCCACCCCTCCTGGGTGGGATGGAGGGCGCGGGGGAAGGAGCCGAACCGCATGGCAGCCGGGTTACGGGACCGGGATTCCGTCGAGCAGGGCCGCGAGAGCCGCCTCGGCGCCCCCCGATGCCTCCCCCCGCGCGCTGGGGAGGAGCCGGTGGGCCAGGACCGGGATGGCCAGTCCCTTCACGTCGTCGGGGACGCAGTAGGACCGGCCGGCCAGGAGCGCGGCGGCCTGCGCCGCGCGGAAGTGGGCGCGGGCCGCGCGGGGGCTGGCGCCGAGGGCAAAGGCGTCGCTCCCCCGGGTGGCCTGGGCAACGGCCATCACGTACCCGGTGAGGGCGACGTCCACCTCCACCCGTTCGGCCGCCTCCTGGATGCCGCAGACCTCCGCAGTCGAGAGGATCGGCGGCAGGCTCGGCGGGACCCCTCCGGCCTCCCCCGTCACGATGCGCCGCTCGGCCTCGGGGGCGGGGTAGCCGATGTGGATCCGCATGAGGAACCGGTCCATCTGGGACTCGGGGAGCGGGTGGGTCCCGTGGTACTCGAGCGGGTTCTGGGTCGCGATGACCATGAAGGGTCGCGGGAGGGGGTGGGTCTGGTGGTCCAGCGAGACCTGGGCCTCGTTCATGGCCTCGAGCAGGCAGGACTGGGTCTTGGGACTCGTCCGGTTGATCTCGTCGGCCAGGACGATGTGGGCGAACAGCGGCCCTGGCTTGAACTCGAAGGTTCCGGCCTGGGCGCTCCAGACGTTGACCCCGAGGATGTCGGACGGGAGAAGATCGCTGGTGAACTGGATCCGCTGGAAGGAGCATCCGAGCGAGCGCGCCAGGCCCTGGGCCAGCGTGGTCTTGCCCACCCCCGGGACATCCTCGATGAGCAGGTGCCCCCGGGCGAACAGCGCGATGAGGGCGAGGCGGACCTGCTCCGGCTTCCCCACCAGCACGCCCTCGAGCTGGGCCCGGAGGCGGCCGATGGTCCCGTGCGGAACAGGGGAAGGATTCATCGCGGCTCCATGGTCGGAGGCCTGCATGGCCGGGACGTCATGAGCAAAGGCAGCAATATTCGTACCAGCCGGTGCGGCGATTTTCCTTGAACGGGGGTGGGGGCCGCCATATCATGGGCGCCCCCCGCCGGGAGATGGCATGCGCCACTTGGCTGTCGCATTCGGGATCGGGCTCGCCCTCGGGATCGCCGGGACGGCGCTCCTGCCGCGCTGGCTCGGCCCGCACCTCCCCGACGGGTGGCGGCCGACGCAGACCCTGATCGTGGGAGAGGTCCTCCAGAAGGCGGAGCGGGAGGAGGCGGTGCGCCTGGTGGTGGAGACGGAGTGGGGAGCGCTCCTCGCCAGCTTCACCGACGAGGGTGCCGAGAAGGTCCGTCTCCTGGTGGACGAGGGGGACGAGGTCGCCTTCGTCCTGGGGGCCTATCAACCCTTCGTCGACAACCCCGAAATCGCCCGGGTGCTCAAGGGCGGGGCGCAGGAAAGCCCCCCGGCCCCGAGCGGTCAACCCGGCTAGTCCCACCCGCTCCGGGCGTTGCCTCGCGCGCCTTCGCCCGGACACCCCCGACTTCCCATACTCGTCCCTTCCGTATCGCTTGCCTCAGGGACTCCCTGCTGGACCGCCCCGGCGCCGTCAGCCCTTCGGTTCCCACTCCGGGCGGAAGCGCTCGAGCGGGTAGAACTCGTAGCGCAGGGTGAGGGCGCGGAGCGGCTCGGGCGCGTCGAACTCGACCCGGAAAATGACCGGGAGGCTGAGCTCCTCGCCCGGCGCCAGGGTCTGGTGCAGGAAGCAGAAACACTGCACCACCGTCACGAATGCGGTCGCGTCGCCGGGCAGGATGAGGTGCCGCGCCTTCCCCGTCACGGTCCCCTTCCCGACGTTCTTGACCCGGAACGTGGTCTGGACCGTCTCCCCGGGTTTGACCCGCATCAGGGGCCTGGCGGGGGTGAACGTAAAGGGCAGGCCCTCCATCACCGCGCCCTCGAGGCGCACGACGACGGCCTCCGCGAAGTTCAGGAACACGCCCCAGCGCTCCCCCTCGTTGAGCAGGGAGAAGGACTCCTCGCCGATCACGACCGGGAACTGCCCGGACCGCTCCAGGGCCGCTACCTGCCGGAGGAGCCGAGCCTTCCCCTCCGCCGTCAGGTCGGGCCTCTCGGCTTCGTCGAGGAGCTTCTGGAGAAGGGGCGCGCTCGCATCCGGGAGCGTCAGATGCACCGTGACGGTCGCGCGGTCCCCCTGGACCTCCACCTTTCGCTCCCGGAACCGAATGAGGTCGGCGAGGCGCCGGCTCAGCTCCAGGGGGAAGCCCGCGAAGCCCAGGTTCTCCTCCACATATTCCGCCTCAGACTTCAGGCGCTGGTCGGCCGAGGTCAGGAAACGGTAGGCGGCGGCATAGTCCCGCGCGTAGAGGCCCCGCACGTAGCCGCGGACCGCGTCGACCGGCGAGGCAGCGCCGGTCACGGTGGGAGGGGCTGGAGCCGCTCGCTCCGGGGCCGGGATGGGCCCGGGCGCGCAGGCGGCGAGGAGGAGGGCGAGGCAACCACAGAAGGGCCGGGGTCCCATGGCGCGTTCCTACGGCCGGGCCGGTGCGGCGCCAAGCCGGAGCAGGGCCATGGGATCCACGCGGGCGGGGCCGAGCCGCGCCCCCCAGTGCAGGTGGGGGCCCGTGACCCGCCCCGTGGCCCCGACTCGTCCGAGGAGCTGGCCCTGCCCGAGCAGTTGACCCGGCTCCACGTCGGTGGCGTCCAGGTGAAAATAGATGGTGAAGAGGCCGAGGCCGTGGTCCAGGATGACACTCATGCCGGCGAAATACATTTCGCCGACGTGGGCCACCCGGCCCTGGTGACTCGCCACCACCGGCGTCCCCACGGGCGCAGCGAAGTCCTCCCCCGAGTGCGGGCTCCGGAGGCGCCCGTTCAGGAGGCGGCGGCGGCCGAAGGTCCCCGAGGGCTGGAAGGCGGGGTCGAGGGGGGGCAGGAACGGTCCCGAGAAGTGGGCGGTGTGGTCCGAACCGGCGAACACCGTCTCCAGGAGCTCCTGCTCTGCTTGGATCCGGGGGAGGTCTGCTGGATCCGGGTCCACCATCCGCGGCGGGAGGGTGAGCCGCTGGATCGGGAACGCCCCATCCCGCACCGTGACCGGGACCTCGTGCGTCACGTCGCCCTCCGGGGGACGCCAGTGGAGGGTGACCGAATAGGTTCCGGGCGGCTGTTGCAGGTCGATCCCGGCGAGGGCCCGGTACGCGCCGTCCCCCTCCGGAACAAAGAGGAGGGGCCGCCCGGCGAAGCTCCCCTGGAGGGTTTCGGGGGCCTCCGGGACGCTGACGCGCACGACGAGAATGTCCCCCTGGCGGGCCTCCGCATGGGAGATGGTCGCGGCCAGACCCGCCGCCGCCCCCCGGGGGACGAGGAGCACCGCGAGCGTCAGGAGGGTCAAGGATCGAGATGCCGCCGCTCGGTGCATGGCGGGGTCAGGAAAACATACTCATCCGGCCCTGTCAAGGCAGGCTCTCGGACGGTCCGGCGCCGCCGTTGACACGGACGGCCTCGCTCCGCTATAGTGGCGGCGCGAGGAAAATCCGCTAGTTAGGGAGAAGAGGAACCGGCGATGCGGGATGGTTCACCGGACTGGGTCGCGTCCCTCGAGGCGAAGGTCGGGGCGGGGACCGGCTCCGTCTTCCTCCTGCACGGGAACGTGGCGGACTACGTCCCGCTCGGGGGGGAGTTTGTCCTGCTGCGGACCTTCCTCACCCGGCGGTTCGGGCATCGGGCCCGCGTCATCTGCTACAACCGGTCGGCGGGTCTCTCCTTCCTCGACGGGACGACCGAGGCCCGCTTCCGGGCCCTCGTAGGCTACGGACCGCCCCCTCCGGGCTCCCCCGAGGCCCTCCGAGAGCGGGCCGCCCAGGCGCTGGGGGAGCCCGAGGGGACGCGCCGGCTCCCGACTGCGCCCGCCCAGGTGGTCCCGCTCCTGGACCGCGCGCTCCGGAGCTTCTGTCTCCCGGACGAGGAGCAGGAGCAGGTGCTCCTCATCCTGGAGTTCGCCGAGACGCTGGTGCCGGCGGGCGAGTTGGCCGCGCTGTCGGAGGAGGATCGCGGGACGCTGGTTGCCCTCCTCCGCTGGGCGGAGGAACCACGGCTCGCGGCGGTCGGGACCGCGATTCTCCTCCTGGTGAGTGCCCTGACCGACCTGCACCCACGCCTGCGAGATCCCAGCTCCCGGGTGGAGGCCCTCGAGATCCCCCTGCCGAACCACGGCGAGCGCCTCACCTTCCTCCGGGCGCGGGCAGCCGGAGACGGGCGGGACGGGGGGCTCACCGTGGAGGAGCTGGCCACCGCCTCGGCCGGCCTCTCCCGCGTCCAGCTGGAGGGCCTGCTGAAGGAGGCGGCGGGGCGCGCCCGGCCCCTCGCCCATGAGGAGGTGAAGGCCCGGAAAGGGGAGCTCCTCCGCCAGGAGTTCCAGGGGATGTTGGAGGTCCTGGAGCCCGCGTTCGGCCTGGAGTCCATCGGCGGCCTGGAGCCGGTCAAGGCCTTCTTCCGCGAGGTCATCGCAGCCCTCCGGGAGGGGGAGGTCAAGCTGGTCCCACGCGGGATCACCCTCGTCGGGCCCCCCGGCGTGGGGAAGACGGCCCTCGCGGAGGCGCTCGCGTACGAGTGTGGCTTCAACTTCGTGAAGGTGATCAACGCGCGCGAGCGGTGGGTGGGGCAGTCGGAGCGGAACTACTGGAAGATCCTCCAGGCCCTGCGGTCCATGACCCCCGTGGTGGTGGTGGAGGATGAGGCCGACCAGAGCGAGCATTCCCGGGATGAGGCGTCCGCCGATTCGGGCGTCTCCAACCGGCTCCGGCAGATGCGCTTCGACTTCACGGGCAACCCCCGCATCCAGGGCCAGGTTCTCTGGATCCGGATCAGCAATCGGCCCGACCGGCTCGACGTGGCCGAGCAGCGCTCCGGGCGGGCCTCCGAGCGGATCCCGCTGGTCCTCCCGGACCCGGCCGAGATGGCCAGCATCTTTGCCGTGATGCCGCGCAAGCACGCCTTCCCGGTGGGGCGGGTGGACTTCGCGGCACTGGCGGCCCACTGCGACGCCTCGCATCCCGGCCAGATCACGGGGGCGGACATCGAGGAGATCTCCCTGCGCGCCTACCGGCATGCGCGGGCGCGGGGGGAGCCGGCGATAGAGGAGGCGGACTACCGGTGGGCCATCGAGGATTTCATCCCGGCGCTCAGCGCGGAGAGTCTCCGGGTTCAGGAGGCGATGGCGGTGGCCTGCTGCTCCTCCCGCCGATTTCTTCCCCCCCGGTATCAGCGGGGAGGGCGGTCGTGATCCCCCTCTATCTCAAGGGGGCCGATTTTGCGGAGCCGGCCGATGCGGTCTACTACCTCCTCACCCGGGACGGACTCTTCCTGGTCAAGCGGACCCCCGTCTTCAGTTCCTGCACGCCGGCTCGGGGCCTGCCCTGGCTCGCCCCAGCGCAGGAGGAGGTCCGCTGGCGCGGCCCACGGGTCCCCGCCGCGCTCCTGGCCCGAGCCCTGGGGTTCTTCCGGGAGGTCTACCGGCGCCATCAGGCCGAGGCGGTCGCCCTCCTCCTCTGCCGCTCGGAGGGGCCGGCCTTCGAGCTGGAGGTGCCGGAGCAGGTGGTGGCCGGGGGACATGCCCGCTATCAGATCGGGCCGTGCCCCCCGGGCCTGATCCGGGTCGGCACCCTGCACAGTCATGCGGGGGCCCAGGCCTTCCACTCGGATCTCGACGATTGGGACGAGCGGCACTCGGATGGCCTCCACGTGACCGTGGGGACGCTCGATCGGCGACCCACCTACGCCTGCTCGCTGGTGGTGGACGGCCGCCGGTTTCCCCTCACGCCGTTAGAGGTCTTCGAAGCCCTCCCCGGGGATGGGGGCCTGCCGGCCGATCCCGCGTGGCTGCGCCGCCTGCACGTGGAGGAGGTTCCCCGGGACATCCACGAAGAGGGGCCGCCGGCGGCCATCTGAGGGGGCGGGGATGCTCGAGATCAAGGTGATCGGCTTGGGAGGGATCGGCTGCGCCCTCCTCCCGCCGCTCTCCCGGTACCTGTACTACGCGGGGACCGGCTGCCGCCTGACTCTGGTGGACGGAGACGCCTTCGAGCAGCGGAACCTCCCGCGGCAAGGCTTCCGGGCCGCCGGGAACAAGGCGCGCGTGAAGGCGGAGGAGGTGGCTCAGGAATTCCCCGGCCTCTCCGTTCGGGCCGTCCCGGAGTTTGTGACGGCCGCCAATGCGGCCGATTGGATCCGGAGTGGAGACGTGGTGTTCCTCGGGGTGGACAACCACCGGACCCGGAAGGTGATCAGTGACCACTGCGAGCGGCTGGCCGACCTCCTCCTCATCTCGGGGGGGAACGAGTGGACAGACGGGAACGTGCAGGTCTACTGCCGCGAGGGGGGGCGGGACCTCTCGGCTCCCCTCACCCGGTTCCACCCCGAGATCGCATTCCCCGGTGACGGCTCCCCCGCCGACGCCTCCTGCGACGCGGCGGCCGCTGCGGGGGCCCCGCAACTCCTCTTCACGAACCTGGCCGTGGCGTCGGCCATGCTGAACGCCTTCTACGCCTGGCAGCAGGGGGGGATCCGGTACGGCGAGGTGTACCTCGACATCCTGGCCGGCAGGAGCCAGCCAGTGGAGCGGAGGCGTTCCCGTGAGTGAGGAGCTCCGGCAGGCGAGCGCGACCGGCCCGGCGGGCCGGACGGCGACGACGGTGCGGATCCTCTATGGGATCCACGCGTTGGAGGTGGACGTCGCCGGGCGGACGGTGGCAGAGATCCGGCAGGCCCTCGCCCAGCCCCTGAACATCAGCCCCCGGGCGGTCGCGGTCGTGGGCGGGGAAGTGGTCGCGGAGGGTCACCTGCTGCAGGCGGGACAGCAACTCGAGTTCGTGCGGCTGGCGGGGGAGAAGGGCTGCGCGTGAGGGGCGGCCTCACAGATACTGGCCGTAGCGAATCTTCTCCACCACCTCCTTGATCCGGCGGTAGTCCTCGATGACCCGGAGGATATCGTCGGTCTCCACGGGGCCGGGCTGCTCCCCCGCGCCCTCGCACCGGGCCTTCTCCTCAAGCGCTCGCTGGACGATCTCCGCCAAATCCCCCCCGCTCAGCTTCACGGTCCGCGCCAGGATGGCGTCGTAGTCCACGTTCTGGAACAGGGGTCGCCCGGCGGCCGCCTCGGCGCGCCGCTGGTGAAGGGCCAGGATCTCCCGCTTCTCGTCCCCGTCCGGGAGCGGGACCTCGATGAGCCGGGCGAACCGGCCGGGGCCCACCAGGCTGGGGTCCACCGCATCGGGCCGATTCGTGGAGGCGACCGCCAGCGTCTCCTCCATCCCCGCCAGGGCCTCCAGCCGTTCCAGGACCACCGTGATGACGCGGCGGCTGGCCGCCCGGGCCTCCTCCCCCGGGAACATCCGGTCGAAGGAGAGCGCCTCAATCTCGTCCAGGTAGAGCACGCACCGTCCGTTGCCCCCGAGCGCCTGGAAGACCTCCTGGATCAGGTCGCCCGAGTCCCCGTACCACTTGAAGGCGATATGGCGGATCCGCAGGTGGTAAAAGACCGCCTCCGCCTCGTGGGCCAGCGCCCTGGCGAGAAGCGTCTTTCCGGTGCCGGGGGGCCCGTACAGGAACACGCCCTTGGCTGGCACGGTCCCCCACCGCTTGTGTAGGTCCGGCTGGCGCAGGCCGAAGACAAGGCTCTGGATCTCCCGCTTGGCCGCGGCCAGCCCCCCGATCTCCTGAAGAGTAACCCCCGGCCGCGGGTCCATGTCCACCTTCCCCCGCAGATCGCCGAAGCGCTTCGCGAGGGTAGCCAGGAGATCTTCCAGACGACGGATGGTCACATCGGGGAGTGCGGCGCGGCTCGACTTGGGGGATGGCATGGGGGCTCCTGGGCGTGGCGCCGGAGGGATTGTCCCTCCCTTACCATATCCCCCCGGGTGGGTCAATCGCCCTGGAGGCGCGGGGGAGCAGACGGGGTGGGTGGGAGGAGGAGGGCGAGCTGGTTGAGGATCTCGGCGGCCGTGGCCCGGTCCTTCCCGTAGGATGCCTCGACGGCCTCGATCGTCACCCGGGTGGCCCGGGCAGTGACGCTGCTCATGGTGAGGGTAACCGTCAGGTCCGGAGTGGCTCCCTTCAGCTCTCCCGTCTGCTCGTCCCGCGTCCCCTCGCTGATGGTCAGGTCCATCAGGCGCAGGACCGCGACGCTGGCCTGCCAGACCTCCGGCAGACTGACCACGAAGGTCCGCTCGGCGTTTCCGTTGGAGAGATAGGCCATGCCGCTGAAGGCGGCGCCGAGGGCGGAGCCGACCGCGGAGGCGGCCACACAACCGGTGCCGAGGAGCAAGGGGGCAATCAGGAGGGGGAGCAGACGGGGGGGACAGCGCATGGCCCGCTCGTTCGGGCCGCTACCGCAGTGCCTGGCGCTTCTGCTGGTGGAGTTCCCGCCCGCCCCCTGCGCCGACCCCGACGAGCGGCTCGGTCCCCGGCTCCAGCCCCGAGAGGATCCGGAGCTGCCCCTCGAAGGCCTGCAGCTTCCCCATCTCCCCCTGGAGGGCCTGGATGAGGGCGGCCTGTTGCTGGAGCTGGATCAGGAGGAGGTGGTTCTCCTCTCGGAGGGCGGCCACGCGGTACTGCTGGGCGCGGACCTGGAACTCGCCGAGGAACCCCCAGGCGGCCACGCCCAGGAGCAGGGCTCCCGCCATCCCGAGGCCGGCGAGGCGCAGGCGGGAGAGCCGCAGCTGGCGCGTCCGGCCCTCCGGGGAGAGGGCGAGGATGGTAATGTAGCGCTCTGCGAGACGGCGGACGTGAGGCACCATCACCTGCTTGAGGAACGAGAAACTATGGATGAGGACCATGGGAGCAGCCTCCATCTCGCGTCCCGCGCCCGGCCGGACTCGCGCGTGGTACGCAGCTGGCTCGCGGGAGTTGCAACTTCCGTTCCCGGCTGGGCAACCGGCCGGGGTCGGCTGGACCCTGGGAACTGGCAGGGGTTTAAAGCCCTGCCCCTCTTGACAGAGCGGCCTCGGAAGACCCCGTGTTACCTTTCTCCACCCCGGCGGCGGGGGGCTTCCCAGGCCAATCAGGTCCGTTCACCGGTTGTCGCTCGTCCGGGGGGCCGAGGAGGGAGCGTCCGGGGCCGAGGGCGGGACCTCCGAGAAGGCATTCAGCACCAAGGCAAGGACCAGGGCGAGCAGGACCGGGAGGAGAAGCCCGAACATGCTGTTCCCCTCCCCCGCTCCCTTCTGCCTCGTCTCCGCCATACCACCCTCCAGACCCGGGGATGAGACCCGGCCCGTCCGCGGAGGCGAACGGGGGACGATGCGAGCCGGGAGGGACGAGTGCAAGAAGGGTGCCCGGGTGGGATGACGGCGCTCAGGCCGGCGCTATGGGAGGCGGCGGAAGACGCCGATCACCTTCCCCAGGATTTCGAAGCGGGCTCCCGGGACGAGGGTGATGGGGGCCATGGCGGGGTTCTCGGGGAAAAGCGTGACCGTTTGGCCGGAACGCTGGAAGCGCTTGACGGTTGCCTCCTCCTCCACCAGCGCCACAACGATGTCGCCGTTCTCCGCGCTCTCCTGGCGCCGCACCAGCGCGAGGTCCCCCGAGAGGATGTGCGCGCCGACCATGCTGTCCCCCTGGACGCGAAGGAGGAAGACCTCGCCCCCGTTGGTCCACTCCATCGGGAGGGGAACCGCGCCCTCCAGGTTCTCCACCGCGAGCAGAGGGCGCCCTGCCGCAACCCGTCCCACGATGGGAACCTCTCGAGGCCGGGGGAGGCGGCGGCCGGGGAAAGCGGGATCCGTGATTTGCAGAGAACGGGACTTGGTCGCTTCCCGCTTCAGGTATCCTTTTCGCTCCAGGGCTTTCAGGTGATCGAAGACCGACCGGGGGACAAACCCGAAATGTCGGCCGATCTCCCGGACCGTGGGGGGATAGCCCTGTTCCTCCAGGAACCGTTTGATGAACTCCAGGACCTCGCGCTGTCTTGGCGTCAGTCCCTGTGCCATAGTGCCCTCTCGGAGACGGGAAGCCCGCCGGGAGGAATTTACTATACAAACGTATAGCCTGTCAAGGGGGTTTGCGTCGAGAGCGGGAGGGACTATTCGGGGTGGATCCGGAGGCGGAGGCCGGGGTGAATCACCGTACCCTCGAGGTCGTTCCACTTTTGGAGCTCACCGGTGGACACGTCGTAGACCTGGGCGATCCGCCAGAGGCTGTCCCCTCGCCTGACGACGTACGTGCGGGGGCTGCTCTCCGCGCTCGGGAGGGGGCGGGTGGAGCCGTTCTCCTCGGCGAGCGCCAGGTGCATCAGCGGAACCACGAGGGAGCGCCCAGCCCGGAGGCGATGGCGGCTCGGGAGGCGGTTCAGGTCCATCAGGACCGGGACGGAGGTGTCGTAGCGCCGGGCGATCTGGGAGAGGGTCTCCCCCCGGCGGATGAGGTGACGCTGCCAGGTCACCCGGCGCGTCTTCTTGATCTCGTCGAAGTTCTCGGCAAACTCCGCGGCGGAACCGGCCGGGACCCGCAGCCGATAGTCAGACCTGTGGGGCGGCGTCACCAGGTGGTTCAGCTCCGGGTTCAGGGTCCGGAGGTCCTCCAGCGCGACCCCCGCGGCCTGAGCGACGATGCGGAGGTCGAGCGGCTCTCCGAGCATGAGCGGCTCGGTGGGGGTCACCTCCTCGGCAGGAGGGACGAACCCATACCGGGCGGGATCCTTCGCCAGGATCGTCATGGCCATGAACGCCGGGACGTAGATCTTCGTCTCCCGGGGGAGGCGCAGGCGCCAAAAGTCCGTCGTTTTCTGGCGGCGGATCGCGCCGGCGACCTTGCCCTCGCCGGCGTTGTAGGCGGCGATGGCGAGCGGCCAGGAGCCGAACATTCCGTAGAGGTCGCTGAGATACTCCGCCGCCGCCCGGGTGGCCTTCTCCGGGTCCCGCCGCTCGTCCAACCACCAATCGACGCGCAGGCCGTATTTCCGCCCCGTCCCCGCAATGAACTGCCAGATCCCGGCAGCCCGAGCCCGCGAGTAGGCGCGGACCTTGAAGGCGCTCTCGATGTAGGCCAGGTTCACCAGGTCGCGGGGGAGGCCCTGCTCCTGGAAGATGGCCCGCATCATGGGGAGGTAGCGCCCGGCCCGGTCGAAGGCCTCCTGGATCCGGTCCCGGCGTTCTCCGGTGAAGAGATCGAGGTAGGCCCGGACCTTGTCGTTCAGCTCGATCGGAACACCGAAGGCCTCCTCCTCGGGGGTGCCTTCCGCTGGCTCCGTCTCCGCCTCAGCCTGGTCCAGCACGCTCGCGTCCTCGGGTGTGACCAGCGTCTCCGCGGGGACGGCGTCGCCGGGGAGGGGTTCTTGGCTCTCCTCGCTGCCGGGTGGGACCGTCTCCTCCTCGCCCGGCACGGGGGTGGCGGCCTCGGTGTGCGCGGGAGTGGCAGCCGGCCCACCGTTGGCCAATGGCCCCTCGGTCTCGGCGCTCGCGGGAGGGGGACCCCCCCTCGACGCCTCGCCTCCAGTGGGGCCATCGGGGCCGGGGCGGATGCTCGTGGCGGGCGGTCCGTCGTCGGCGGCCGGCGCCGAGAACGAGAAGGGGAGCAGAAGAACGAGGAGAACGGTCAGGAGGATCTGGCGGAGCCTTTGGATCGGGTCAGACATCCCTCTCCTCGGGCGAGACAGGTGGCCAGCCGCCCGCTGGCTCTCGTGCCGCCAGCACTCTTTGGAGGCATGGGACGACGAAGGACGCCGCCTTATACCCTTCTTCCTCGAGCTTGTCAAGGCGATCGAAGGCAAAAACGCTCTCCGCTTCCACCGCTGCACTGTAGGCCTCCAGCACCCTCGCCCCGGCCGCCCGACAGGCCCGGATCTCGCGCCGCATCATGGCCCATCCGAGAGCATCCACCGCCTTCCACGGCAGGAGCCCCCGCCAGCCCGGCTCCCGGCGGAAGACGACCCCGAGGGGCATACAGAGGAGAACCCGGTACCCCCGATCCAGCGCGACGAGGGCCGGGAGATTGCCCGCGAGCCCCCCGTCATAGTACGGGGTTCCCCCCACGAGCACCGGACAATGCAAGGGAAGGGCCGAACTCGCCAGAAGCGCATCGGTCAGGGGCG
>DASYVA010000225.1 GCA_036000645.1 Candidatus Methylomirabilis sp. | reverse complement strand
TTTCCCCCGCTGCTGCGGACGCGGCCCATCCCGTGCTGGCCGCGCTGGCCGCCGGCGCCGGGAGCGGGCTCAGCTTCCGGGCGGAGGCGAGATGACGACCCGGCGGGTGGTCATTCTGGGGGCCGGCTTCGGCGGGTTGTTCACCGTGCTCGAGCTGGAGCGCCGGCTCCGCGGGGAAGCGCGCTCGGAGATCCTCCTGCTGGACGCGCGCAACTTCCACCTGTTCTCGCCCATGCTCCACGAGGTCACGTCGGGGAGCGTCGAGCCGCGCCATGTGGTGTGGCCCATCCGCGCCCTCGGCCGCAGGCGGCGGGCCACGTTTGAGCGGAGGGAGGTGCGGGGGATCGATCTGGAGCGGCGGCAGGTCCTCACCGATCGGGGGGAGGTCGCCTACGACTTCCTGGTCATCGCCCTGGGGAGCACGACCAACACCTTCGGCGTCCAGGGGGCCGCGGAGCGGGCCTTCACCTTCAAGACCCTGACGGACGCGGTCAGGCTGCGGAACCACCTCCTGGAAATGTTCGAACAGGCCGACCTGGAAGGGGACCCGGAGCGGCGGCGCCGGCTCCTCACCTTCGTCCTGGTCGGCGCGGGCTGCACGGGGGTGGAGCTGGCGACGGAGATTCGGGACCTGATTCACGGCCCGCTCGCCCGGTGCTACCCCCGGCTCGATGTCCGGGAGGCCCGCGTGGCGGTCCTCGAGGCGACCGGGAGGATCATCCCGTGCGTCAGTGACCGCCTGGCCGCCTTGGGCCTGGAGAAGCTGAAGGGCAAGGGGATCGAGGTCCGCCTGCACGCGCCGGCCGTCCGGGTCAGCGATCTTGGGGTGGAGACGGCCGATGGCCAGATGCTCCCGGCGGCGACCATCATCTGGACGGCGGGGGTGCGGGCGAACCCCGTCGTGGAAGGCCTGCCCGTGGAGAAGGACAAGCTCGGGCGCGCCGCGGTGAATGCGTTCCTGGAGCTGCCTCCATTCCCGGGCGTGTACGTCATCGGGGACGCCGCCCACTGCTGGGATCCCCGCCTCCAGGCCCCCCTCCCCCCCACGGCGCAGGTGGCCGTCCAGCAGGCCCGCTCCGTGGCCCGCAACCTCGCCCGGGAACTGCGGGGGGGAAGCAAGGAGCCCTTCGTCTATCGGCACCGCGGGGACCTGGTCTCCCTGGGGGCCGGGGATGGGGTGGGGGAGATCGCCGGCCTGGCGTTCTCCGGCCTGCCCGCCTGGCTCCTGTGGCGTTCGGTCTTCCTCGCCAAATTGATCGGGTGGAAGAACAGGATCCGGGTCGCCCTGGATTGGCTCATCGCCTCCTGCTTCGCCCGGGACCTCGCCAAGCTGGAATGGTGACGCCGCGCGGAGCCTCGCGGAGCGGCCTGAGGGGAGGAGAGGTAGAGATGGTCACGGAACAGGCGGTGCTGGGGGCGCTCACGACCGTCAGGGACCCGGACCTGCACCGCGACATCGTGTCCCTCGGGTTTATCCGCGACCTGAAAATCGACGGGGGGAAGGTCGCGTTCACCATTGAGCTGACGACCCCCGCCTGCCCGGCCCGCCAGCAGATGGAGGACGCCGCGCGCAGCGCGGTGGCCGCGCTCCCCGGCGTCGAGCAGGTGGAGGTCGCCATGGCCGCTCGCGTGACGACCTCCCACGCCCGTGAGCCGCATTCCCTTCCGGGAATCCGCAACACGGTCGCGGTGGCCAGCGGCAAGGGGGGGGTCGGGAAATCGACCGTGGCGGCCAACCTGGCCGTGGCGCTCATGCGGACGGGGGCGAGGGTCGGCCTCATGGACGCGGATGTGTATGGCCCGTGCATCCCCAAGCTGATGGGTGCCGCTGGCGCCCTGGAGCACGCCCCGGGAGGGAAGGTCGTCCCGCCCCTGGTCCAGGGCGTGAAGATCATGTCCATGGGGTTCTTCCTGCCCAAGAACGACGCCGTGGTCTGGCGGGGACCCATGCTGCACAAGATGATCCAGGAGTTCCTCGGCCGCGTCGACTGGGGGGAGCTGGACTACCTGGTGATTGACCTGCCACCCGGCACGGGCGATGCGCAGCTCAGCCTGTGCCAAACGGTTCCCCTCACCGGTGCCGTGATCGTCTCCACCCCGCAGGACGTGGCCCTCGAGGTGGCCTCCAAGGCCATCCTGATGTTCAAGAAGCTCAAGGTGCCGATCCTGGGGATCGTCGAGAACATGAGCTTCTACCGGTGTCCGCATTGCGGGGAGCGGGAGGACATCTTCGGTCACGGCGGGGCCAGAGAGGCGGGCGAGCAGGCCGGGATTCCGTTCCTGGGCGAGATTCCGCTCGATGTCCGGATCCGGGTGAGGAGCGACGAGGGCAGGCCGGTGGCGCTGGACGGGGCAGACTCGCCCGTGGCCGGCGCGTTCCACGAGGTCGCGGGCCGCCTCGCGGCGCGGATCAGCATCGCGAATGCGGCCTCCCTGGACAGCGAGCCGGCCGTGGTGATACACTAAGTCCGCGGAAGATTTGGGCTGGCAGGAGCAGACCGGGGAAGGGCTGAACGCCTCCTCAACGATTCGCCAAAAGGATACGGCATGCTAGAGATCAAAAACCTGCACGTGAAGGTCGGCAACCACGTGATCCTGAAGGGGATTGACCTGAAGGTGAACGCTGGCGAGGTGCACTCGATCATGGGCCCGAACGGTTCGGGCAAGAGCACGCTGGCGCAGGTCCTGGCCGGGCGGGAGACGTACGAGGTCACCGAGGGGGAGGTGCTCTACGAGGGGAAGAACCTCCTGGACATGGCGCCGGAGGATCGCGCCCGGGAGGGAGTCTTCATGGCCTTCCAGTACCCGGTGGAGATCCCGGGCGTCAGCAGCGCCTACTTCCTGAAGGCGGGCCTCAACGCGATCCGGAAGCACCGCGGCCTCGAGGAATTGGACGCCATGGATTTCCTCGCACTCGTCAAGGAGAAGATTAAGCTCCTCGGGATGGACGAGCGCCTCTTGCACCGCTCGGTCAACGAGGGCTTCTCGGGCGGCGAGAAGAAGCGGAACGAGGTCTTCCAGATGGCGGTGCTGGAGCCGAAGCTGGCCATCCTGGACGAGACCGATTCCGGCCTGGACATCGACGCGCTGAAGATCGTCGCGAACGGCGTCGAGGCGCTCCGGAGCCCGGAGCGCGCCATCATCGTCGTCACCCACTACCAGCGGATCCTCAACTACATCGTCCCCGACTCCGTGCACGTGCTGGTGGACGGCCGGATCGTCCGATCGGGGGGCAAGGAACTGGCCCTGGAGCTCGAGGAGAGGGGCTACACCTGGGTCGAGGCGGAGGCCCGGACCGGGCCGGCGAAGCACTAAACGGGACGGATCGAGACGGTGACGGCGGGGACGCAAGCGCAGAACAGCTACCTGGACCGGTTCGCCCGGTTCGAGCGGGAGGCCGGCGCCGGCGGTCCATCCTGGCTGGATCCGATCCGGCGGGCGGCGATCGCCCGGTTCGCCGAACTGGGCTTCCCGACCACCCAGGATGAGGACTGGCGGTTCACCAGCGTCGCGGCGATCGCCCAGACCCCCTTCGGGCTCGCCCGGGACGAGCGCGTCGAGGTGGCCCCCCGCGCGATTGAGGCATTCACGTTCCCGGGCCTGGCATGCACCCGGCTCGTCTTCGTGAACGGCCGCTATGCCCCGCGGCTGTCCTCGGGGCGGCCGCTGCCGGACGGGGTGACGGTCGGCAGCCTCGCCCAGGCGCTCTCGGCAGACCCGGGCTTCCTCGAGCCCCACCTGGCCCGGTACGCCGACTACCACCACGATGCCTTTTCGGCCCTCAACACCGCCTTCATGGAGGACGGGGCCTTCGTGCACATTCCCAGGGGAAGGGTGCTCGAGGAGCCGGTCCACCTCCTGTACGTCTCGACCACGACCGCCGCCCCGACCATGACCCACCCGCGCAACCTGATCGTGGCGGGGGACAGCAGTGAGGCGACCCTCGTGGAGGATTACGTTTCGCTCGGCGAGGGGGTCTCCTTCTCGAACGTGGTGACGGAAGTGGTGGCCGGCGAGGGGAGCGTGTTGAGCCACTGCCTCCTCGAGCGGGAGGGGAAGCAGGCGTTCAACGTCTCCACCCTCCGGATCCAGCAGGGCCGCAGCAGCAGCGTGGCGTCGCACTCGGTGCTGGTGGGCGGGGCGCTGGTGCGGAACAACATCCATCCGATCCTGGCGGGAGAGGGGGGGGACTGTCTGATCAACGGCTTGTTCCTGGCAACGGGCCGGCAGCACATGGACAACTACATGAGGGTCGAACACGTGAGCCCGCGTTGCGACAGCCGGCAGTTCTACAACGGCATCCTGGACGGCCAGTCGCGGGGCGTCTTTCACGGTCGGATCATCGTGCACAAGGACGCACAGAAGACCGACGCCAAGCAGACCAACCGGAACCTGCTGCTCTCCGAGGACGCCCAGATCGACACCAAGCCCCAGCTGGAGATCTACGCCGACGACGTGAAGTGCACCCACGGCGCCACCATCGGCCAGATCAACAAGGACGCGATCTTCTACTTGCGCTCTCGCGGCGTCGGGGAGGAGGCGGCCCGCGCCCTCTTGCTCTTCGCCTTTGCGAGCGAGAGCCTGGAGCGCATCAAGGTTGAGCCCATCCGC
This sequence comes from Candidatus Methylomirabilis sp., assembly GCA_036000645.1. NCBI lineage: Bacteria > Methylomirabilota (SeqCode) > Methylomirabilia (SeqCode) > Methylomirabilales (SeqCode) > Methylomirabilaceae (SeqCode) > Methylomirabilis (SeqCode) > Methylomirabilis sp. (SeqCode). The sequence continues at coordinate 10,777 of DASYVA010000225.1, read as the reverse complement.
AGAACCCTGGGGGCGCTCGTCAAGGAGTGGTTGCCTCAGGGGAGACTGCTGGAGGAGGTCCGATGACGACCGCCGGCCGCACCCTCAGGGAGAAGGTTCCCCCGGACGGGCTGACCGGATTCGACGTCGAGAAGGTCAGGCGGGACTTCCCGATCCTGCGGGAGACGCCCCGCGGCAAGCCGCTGGTCTACCTCGACAACGCCGCCACCAGCCAGAAGCCGCAGGGGGTGATCGACACCCTCACCCGGTACTACCGGGCGGAGAACGCGAACATCCACCGGGGGATCCACTTCCTGAGCGAGCGGGCCACGGAGGCCTACGAGGGGGCGCGGGCCGCCGTGGCTCGCTTCCTGAACGCCGCCGAGCCGCGGGAAATCGTCTTCGTTCGCAGCACGACCGAGGCGATCAACCTGGTGGCCCAGAGCCACGTCCGTCCGGGCCTGAGGCCGGGGGACGAGGTCGTGATCTCCGCCATGGAGCACCACTCGAACATCGTCCCCTGGCAGATCGTCTGCGAGCAGGCGGGGGCGGCCCTGCGCGTGGCGCCGATCAACGACGCGGGAGAGCTGGTCCTCGAGGAGTACGAGCGGCTGCTAGGTCCCCGGACGAAGTTCGTCGCGCTGGTCCACGTCTCCAACGCGCTGGGGACGATTACCCCGGTCAGGCGGATCGTCGAGCTGGCCCACAGCCGGGGCATCCCGGTGCTCCTGGACGGGGCCCAGGCGGCGCCCCGCCTCCCCGTGGACGTGCGAGCGCTGGACTGCGACTTCTACGCCTTCTCCGGGCACAAGGCCTACGGCCCCACCGGGATCGGTGTTCTGTACGGCAAGGCCCCCCTCCTCGAGGCCATGCCGCCGTACCAGGGCGGCGGGGACATGATCCTCTCGGTCACCTTCGAGAAGACCCTCTATAATGTGATCCCGTTCAAGTTCGAAGCCGGGACCCCACACATCGCCGGCGGCATCGGTCTCGGTGCCGCGATCGTGTACTTGACCGGCATCGGCCTGGACCGGATCGCCGCGTATGAGCACGGGCTGCTGGCCTACGCGACGGAGCGGGTGGCTGCGGTCCCAGGCGTTCGGCTCATTGGGACGGCGCAGGAGAAGGCGGGGATCCTCGCCTTCGTGGTGGACGGCGTCCACGCGCACGACGTCGGCACGATCCTCGACCAGGAGGGGATCGCGATTCGGACGGGCCATCACTGTGCCCAGCCGGTGCTGCAGCGCTTCGGGGTGCCCGCCACCGCGCGGGCGTCGCTGGCCTTCTATAACACCCAGGCGGAGATCGACGCCCTCGCGGCGGCGCTCTACAAGGTTCGGGAGCTGTTCGGCTGATGTCGGACCTGCGCGAGCTGTACCAGCAGGTGATCCTCGACCACAACAGGCAGCCGCGCAACTTCCGCAAGCTCGAGGGAGCGAACCGCACCGCGGAGGGGCACAATCCGCTCTGCGGCGACCAGATCACCCTCTACCTCCGGCTGGAGAACGGGGTGATCGGCGACGTCAGCTTTCAAGGGTCGGGATGCGCGATTTCCAAGGCCTCCGCCTCGCTGATGACCGCGAGCGTGAAAGGGAAGACCCAGACCGAGGCCGAGGCCCTCTTCCACACCTTCCACACAATGGTCGCCGGCGAGCCGGACCCGGCCTTCGATCCAGAGCAACTGGGGAAGCTGGCGGCCTTCTCCGGCGTGCGCGAATTCCCGGTTCGGGTCAAGTGTGCCACCCTCCCGTGGCACACCCTGCGCGCCGCGCTGGAGGGGAGGGGGGAGAGAATCTCAACGGAATAGGCCCGCCGCCGTCGAACCGGCGCGCAGGGGGCCGGCCCCGCGGGGCCGAGTGGGTGCCCATGGACATCACCAACATGAACAGCGCGCTCCTCGAGGCCCAGATCATTGAGGCGCTCCGGACCTGCTATGATCCGGAGATCCCCGTCAACATCTACGAGTTGGGCCTCATCTACGAGGTCAAGGTGGAGCCCTCGGGGGCAGTGGGGATCCGGATGACCCTCACCTCGCCTAATTGTCCGGCAGCGGGCTCGCTCCCCGGGGAAGTACGGGACAAGGTGCGGGCCGTCCCTGGCGTGACCGACGCGAAGGTCGAGGTGGTCTGGGATCCCCCGTGGGACCCGAGCCGGATGTCTGAGGTGGCCAAGCTGGAACTCGGCATGATGTGACGCCTCCCGAGCGAGGAGCGCGACCCACAGCATGCGAGCCCTGGCGGAAGCCGGGGGGAATGCGATGACGTATATCGTCACCGAGCCGTGCATCGGCGTGAAGGACCACTCCTGCGTGGACGTCTGCCCGGTGGACTGCTTCTACGAGGGGGAGGATCAGCTGCTCATCCATCCCGACGAGTGCATCGACTGCGCGGCCTGCGAGCCGGAATGCCCGGTGGATGCCATCTTCGCGGAGAGCGACGTGCCCGCGCAGTGGAAGGACTACATCGCCAAGCATACCCATGCCTTCCGGGGGAACGTCCACCCCCCCCACGCGCCCTTCCGGGAGAAGTGGGAGGCCGGGAGGGACGCGGAAGGCAGCCCGGCCCACCTCTACTACCAGCACTACCGCAAGCCGTAGGCGCGCGCCCGCCGGCGCCCCGCCCGCATCTGCGGAGCCGACTCTTTCTCCGACGCGATCCCGCGGCAGCAGGCCCGAACCCCTCGTCGCTTCCCCTGCCTGGACGGCGGCGGGGAGCCCCGGGGGAAAAATCCTCTTGACACACCTCCGTATGCGACCTATGGTCATGTATGAGTCACGGTCATATATGGAGGAACCGATGCCCCTGGCATCCCCGACGCCTCCCACGGCCCCCCGACGTCCCCTCCCCCTCAGCCGCCGCGCCCGCCGCCGGGCGGAGACCCGGGCCCGCATCCTCCGGGCGGCCCTCGGCCTCTTCGCCCGGCAGGGGTTCTTTGCCACCACCGTCGAGCAGATCACCGAGGCGGCCGACGTGGGGAAGGGGACCTTCTTCAACTACTTTCCCAGCAAGGAACACGTCCTGGCCGGCTTTGGCGAGATGCAGCTCCGCAGGCTTCGCACCGCCCTCGGCGCCTCCCCGCACGACGCGGAGCCGGCCCGCGAGGCATTCCGCCGGCTCCTCTACGCGCTCGCGGAGGAGCCGGGACGCAGTCCGGCGCTGGTCCGGAGCCTGCTGGTGGCCAACCTGTCGAGCGAGCCGGTCCGCCAGCTCATGCGCCGCAATCTGGAGCGGGGCCGGCGGCTGCTGGCGCAACGGGTGGCGACCGGCCAGCGGCGGGGCGAGATTCGCCGCGACCGCGACCCGGCGGAACTGGCCCGCCTCTTCCAGCAGACCTTCTTCGGCGCCATCCTCCTGTGGGCGCTGCACCCACCCTCCCGGCTGGCCGGGTGGCTGGAGCCCACCTTCGAGCTGTTCTGGGCCGGCATCGCCGCCCGGGGGAGCCGCGCATGACGTGGAGATGGCCCGCCGCGCTGGCAGCGGCCGCCGTGGTCACGGCAGGCGTCGGGGTCTATCTGGGCGCCCTCGGGCGCGGCGACGGCCTGGAGGGCTCGGGGACGGTCGAGGCGCGCAACATCTCCGTGGGGTCGAAGATCGGCGGGCGCGTCCTCGCGGTGCACGTGCGGGAGGGCGACCAGGTAGCGGCCGGGGACCCCCTGGTGACCTTCGAGGACGAGGAGCTGCTGGCGGCGGTGGAGCAGGCGCGGGCGGCCGTGGCGGAAGCCCGGGCGAATCTCCAGAAGATGGAGCGCGGCTACCGGCCGGAGGAGATCGCCGAAGCCCGCGCGAACGCCGCGCGGGCGCGGGCCGAACTCGAAGAGGCCCGAAGCGGGTACCGCTCCGAGCAGGTGGCGCAGGCCCGGGCGGACGTGGAGCGGGCGCGGGCCGAGGCGGTGAACGCCGAGCGGACCTACCGGCGCGCGGAGCAGCTCGCGGCTGAAGGGGCGGTCTCCCGGCAGCAGCAGGACGACGCCGAGGCCACCTGGAAGATGGCGGTCGCGCGACTCCAGAGCGCTGAGCAGCGGCTCACCGAGCTGGAGCGCGGCTTCCGCGCCGAACAGGTCGCGGCGGCACAGGCGCGCTATGACCAGGCCGAAGCGGTCCGGGAGCGGACGGAGCGGGGCTTCCGGGTGGAGGAGGTGGCCGCGGCCCGGGCGGAGGTGGCCCGGGCGGAGGCGGCGCTTCGCGAGGCGCAGGCCCGCCACCGGGAGCGTGAGGTGCTGGCCCCCGCTGCCGCGATGGTGGAGGTGCTGGACGTCCGCCCGGGAGACCTGGTCCCTCCCAACACGCCCATCGCGACGCTGCTGGAGCGGGACCAGCTCTACGTCCGCATCTACATCCCGGAGACCCGCATCGGCCACGTGCGCGTGGGCCAGCAGGCTGAGGTGCGCGTGGATTCCTTCCCGGGCCAGGTGTTCGCGGCCGAGGTTGAGCAGATCAACCAGAAGGCCGAGTTCCTCCCCCGCAACGTGCAGACGCGGGAGGAACGGGTCCATCAGGTCTTCGGCGTGAAGCTCCGCATTCATGACCGGGAGCAGCGCATCCGGGCCGGCATGGCCGCGGACGTGAAGCTCCTCGAGCGCTGAGATGGCTGCCATCCGCACGGAGAATCTGACGCGCCGCTTCGGCGAGTTCACCGCCGTGGATCGGGTGACCCTGCGCGTGGAGCCGGGCGAGGTCTTCGGCTTCCTGGGGCCCAACGGCAGCGGCAAGACGACGGTGATCAAGATGCTGACCGGCCTCTTGCCGGTGAGCGGCGGCGCCGCCTGGGTGGATGGACTGGACGTCCGGACCGATGCGGAACGGGTCCGGGAGCGGATCGGCTACATGTCGCAACGGTTCAGCCTCTACGACGACCTCACCGTGGCGGAGAACCTCCAGTTCTACGGGCGGATCTACGGCCTCTCCCCGGCCGAACTGCGCCGGCGGGTGGAGGAGGTGGTTGCCCTGAACGGGCTCGCGCCCTTCCTCGGCCGGCAGGCCGGCAGGCTCTCCGGGGGCTTCAAGCAGCGCCTGGCGCTGGCGTGCGCCATGCTCCACGAGCCCCGGATCCTCTTCCTGGACGAGCCGACCGCCGGGATCGACCCAGTGGCCCGGCGGCAGCTCTGGGACCTGCTCTTCGAGCTGTCCGGGCAGGGCATCACGTTCTTCGTCACCACCCACTACATGGATGAGGCCGAGCGCTGCAGCCATGTGGCCTACATCTATTTCTCGCGGCTGATCGCCGACGGGACCCCGGAGGCGCTGAAGGCCCTGCCCGAGGTCAACCCGCCCGGGGCGCGCCGGGTGGAGATCACCGCCCCCGAGATCACCCGGGCCCTCCGGCTGGCCCGGGCGATCCCGGGAATCCGGAACGCGACGGTCTTCGGCCAGGCAATCCATGCTCTGGTTGACGAGCAGGTCGACCTGGCGGCGATACAGGCGGAGCTGACCCGCGGGGGGATCCGGGTGGGCGAGATCCGCCCCCTGGCCCCGAGCCTCGAAGACGTCTTCGTGGAGCTGACGCTCCAACGGCAGGCGGAGCGGGAGGCAGCCCATGCCTAACCTGCTCCGAGGGTTCGGCGCCGTCCTCTACAAGGAATCCCTCCACGTCCGCCGCGACACCACGGCGCTGCTCTTCGCCCTGATCATGCCGATCCTGCAGATGGTCATCCTGGGCTTCGCCATCGACACCAATGTGCGCCAGATCAAGACGGTGGTCTACGACGAGAACGGGGGGCGGGAGGCGCGGGAGCTGGTGGACCGGCTGCGCAACTCGGACACCTTCCGCGTGGTCGGCTATGTCTCCTCGGACCGGGAGCTGAACGAAGCGATCGTCGGCGGGCGGGCCAAGGTGGGAGTGAAGATCCCGGTGGACTACTCCGCCCGGCTGCTCGACCGGGAGACCGCCCAGGTGCTCGTCCTGATCGACGGGTCCGACTCCTCGGTGGCGGCCCAGGCCCTGAACGTCTCCGGGGCCATCGGCCTCGACGAGTCCCTTCGGCGCCTGCTTCTGCCGCGGCAGGCCCTGCCCGTGGAGGTCCGGCCCAAACTCCTCTTCAATCCGGACTCGCGCTCCCCGAACTTCTTCCTGCCCGGCCTGATGGCGGTCCTCCTGCTGTTCGTCACCACCTTCCTCACCGCCTTCTCCATCGTCCGGGAGAAGGAGCGGGGAACGCTCGAGCAACTCTTCGTCACGCCGGTCCGGCCGCTGGGCCTCCTGCTGGGGAAGATCGCCCCGTACTTCGCGATCGGGTTCCTGGAGTTGTGTGCCATCCTGTTCTTCATGCGGACCGTCTTCCAGGTCCCGATCCACGGCGACGTCTTCCTCCTCCTCGCCCTCTCCCTCCCGTACCTCTTCGTGGCGCTGTCCCTGGGGATGCTGATCTCGACGAAGGCGCACTCGCAGGCGGAGGCGATGCAGCTCGCGCTCATGACGATGCTCCCCAGCATCTTCTTCTCCGGGTACATCTTCCCGCGGGAGACCATGCCTCTCCCCTTCTACCTGCTGAGCTTCGGCGTGCCCGCGACGTACTTCGTCAACATCACCCGGGGGATCATCCTGCGCGGGGCCGGACTCGTGCACCTGTGGGCGGACGCGCTGGTCCTGGTGGGGATGGGGCTCATGCTCCTGCTGGTGGCCGCCAAGCGCTTCGAGAAAAAGATCATCGCCGCCTAGGCGCGCCGCCCCTGTGCGCGGCGGCCGCCGCAGCGGGGCCGGCACCCCCGCGAGAGCCGGCCCGGAGGATCACCCGTGTGGATGGCCGGGAGGACCCTGCAGCTCCTTGGGATGGGGAATCTGCTGGTGGGCCTCTACGTGGGGCTGACGGAGGAGGGCGGGATGGGGCCCGAGCTCGCGCTCCTGGGGGTCGGGTCGGCCCTGTTCCTCTTGGGCCGCTTCCTGGAGGGGCGGGTCCGATGAGGGGGGCCCGCCGGCCGATCGCGCTTGGGGCGGTTGTCGCGCTCCTCGCGGCCACCCTGGGGGCCTTGCCGGGGAACACCGCCGAGTCCCCGGTCGAGGCCGCCTTTGCCCGCGCGGAGCAGCTCGCCCGGGCCGGGCAGAGCACCGCGGCCCAGGCGGCCCTCCGCGAGGTGCTCCGGCTGGACCCGGCTCACCCGCGCGCCCCGGAGCGCCTCCGCGAGCTCTACGGGCGGGGTCTGGCGCCCGCCCAGGCCATCGCCGCCCTCGAGGCGGAGGCCCGGGCGGATCCGGCCGATCCCATCTCCTGGAATCTCCTCGGAGTCCTGTACGGGAAAGACCGGCGCTGGGATGAGGCGCTGGCCGCCTTCCGGGCGGCGCTGGCCGCCGAGCCGCGGGCTGCCGACGCCCAGGCGAACATCGGCTGGGTCTACCTGGAAATCCAGCGGAGTGCCGATGCGCTGCGGGCCTTCGAGGCGGCCCTGCACCTGCAACCGGAGCTCGCCCGCGCCCACGCCGGATACGGGGCGGCCGTGGCCGAGACGCGGGGGGAATTCGAGGCCGCCCTCGCCTCCTACCGGCAGGCCCTGCTCCTCGATCCCGGCAACCCCGCCTACCTCAATGACCTGGGCTGGCTCGCCTACAAGATGGGGCGGGTCGAGGAGGCGGTAGCGGCCCTGCGGCGGGCCGCCGCCGGCCGCCCGGAAAACCCCCTCATCCTGACCAACCTCGGGCTCGCCTATCTGAAGGCGGGGGAAAACGCGAGGGCCACCGAGGTCTTCTCGGTGGCCCACCGGGTGGATCCGCGCTACCCGCTGGCGCTCTACGGCCTTGCCAAGGCCGCCGCGGAGCGCGGGGACCATGCCGCCGCCGCAGAGGCCTACTGGCAGGCCTGGCGGGAGAGTGGCCACGACATCTACGCCGTCCTCTGGGCGACCGCCGCCCTCCGGGTCCACTGGGTGGCGGCCACGCTGAGCCTCCTCCTCGGGCTGGCGGGCCTCGGCGGGGCCGTCGCCTTCCTCCTGCGCGCCCGCCGCCCGGCCCCGTCCGTCACTTCTTCTTTGCCGTGATCTCCTGCAGGAGCTTCTGGACGGCCGCCAGGTGCGGCGACCGGAGCTGCTCCAGCCTCTTGCGCCGCTTCGCCTTCAGGGAGTTCGCCCCGAACTCCCGGGGCATCAGGGCTGCCATCGCCTCCGCCTCCAGGTGGGCCCGCCGGACCTTCCAGAGGGCGTAGAGGCCGAAGGGGAGGATCAGGGCGGCGACGGTGTTGAAGCCGAGGAAGGGCATGATGGCCTCGGGGCGGAAGGGGGCCTGAAGGAAGTCCTGCAGCGTCGGGTTGGGCTCCAGGAAGACGAACTTGAAGGCATACAGGACCCCGAGGGCAGCGGAGAGCCCGGCCATGCCGAAGGCGAAGAGACCCCCGGGCAGGCTCTCCTTCGCCCGGGCCCGCTGGGCCTTCACCTGCTCCTGCAGCTCCACCTTGGCGATGGAGTCCAGGATCCCGTTGCTCAGCTCCAGCTTCTGCCGGAGGATGATGTCCTTTCGCTCCAGCTCGCGGATCTCGAAGGTGGGCTTGCCCAACGCGCGGGCGATCTCCTCCTGCAATGCGAGGGCCACCTGCTCGGCCCGCATGAGCTCCGCCCGGTCGGGCCGGATCTTCCCGGAGATCATGTCCACCAGGGTGTAGAGGACGAGCTTGCCCTGCGTGAAGGTGTTGGGCCCCGCCGGCGCGGCTGCGGCGGCCTCCGCCGCCGGGGTCGCAGCCTTGGCTGCTGCCTGCGCCTGCGGGGCCGGCTTAGGGCGGTCGGGCTTCTCCGTCGGCTTGCCCTCCGCTCTCGGGGCAGCCGGGGCCGCCGCCTGGCCCGCGAGGATCCGGACGACCGCCGCGGCCGCCTCGGCGGCCTGGGCCGCCGCCGCCGCGGCGTTCGCGGCGGCTTCGGCCGCGAGGGCCAGCGCCCCCTCGAGCCCCATGACCTCCCCGGGAGCGACCCTCGAGACGGTGACCCGGGGGGCGGCCGGGGCGGGCGGAGCGGCTGCCGGCGGGGGCGGCGCAGGCGCAGCCGGCCTGGGTTCTGCCTTGGCGGCCGGGGCGGGCGCCGCTGCTGCGGCGGGTCTTGCCTCGGCTTTCGGTGCGGCGGCCGCGGCGGGCGCAGCCGCCATGCCTGCCTTGGCCGCGGCGTCCGGCGGCCAGGGGGCAGCGTTCGGCCCCATCCCGCCGGCACCGATCTCGGCACTCCCCTTCGCTGGTATCACCCCCGGATTGGCTGCGACGAAGTCCACCTGCTTCTGGATGTAGGACTTCCACTGATCGGGAACGTCCGCCTCCGTGAAGATGGCGTCCACCGGGCAGACCGGCTCGCAGGCGGCGCAGTCAATGCACTCGTCCGGGTTGATGTAGAGCTGGTCCGCGCCCTCGTAGAAGCAGGCCACGGGGCAGACGTCCACGCAGGCGCGGTCCTTTACGCCGATACAAGGTTCGGCCACCACATAGGTCATACAGGGTCCTCCTTGGAAGCGGGAAGGGGTCTTTAAAGGGGTCTCTAGACGATCAACGCCTCAGCGGAAGATTGCTCTCCGGGTCTCGGCCAAGCCGCCGTGGCAGCAGCGACTATGGACTTTTATTATTGCCATACCGTCCTCTCGGGCGCAACCGTATTCTGGAGAGCTGCGCGGGGGCGCGACGGTCGCACGCGTGATGCGCGGGAGAGGCGGGAGCCGGCGGTGGAGCCGGCCCGGGGGGGAGGGCCGAGCCTCGCGATGGTGCCGCGCCGCCGGAGCGAGCGAGGCCCCGATGGAGCTCGCGGCCCTCCGGGAGCGCGTCCCAACCGCTCCAGGGAGGCTCCCCCTCGTGACTTACCGGAAGCGAGCGTATCCGGAACTGATGTTTGGCTCTCTTCGTCTTGCAATTTTTTCCTTGACACGCTACAATATCTTGTATAGGAATCCCGCCGCAAGCACTAATCCTTGAGGTTCTTCGGCTCGATTCCACAGCGTAACTCCCCGAAAACGAGGTGGTCCGGGCCCTAACCCGGGCAGGAGGAGCCCCGATGCCCCCTAATCCGGCGACACAGCCTGCGGCGGCGCGGACCAACGGGGATACTCCGGTTCCGGCCATGCGGCCGCTCCGGCCCGGGACGTGGAGCGAGTCCGCGCTCCGGGTCCTGCGGGAGCGCTACCTGGCGCGCGACGGGAAGGCCGTCCTGGAGACCCCGGAGGAGATGTGCTGGCGGGTGGCGGCCTGCATCGCCCAGGCGGAGGGGAAGTACGGGAAGACTGCCGAGCAGGTGGAGGCGATCGCCCAGCAATTCTACGATCTCATGGTGGATTCCATCTTCCTGCCCAACTCGCCCACCCTGATGAACGCGGGGAAGGAGAACGGCCTGCAGTACTCCGCGTGCTATGTCCTGCCGGTCGGCGACTCCATGGAGGAGATCTTCGAGGCCGTGAAGGCAGCGGCCATAATTCATAAAAGTGGAGGCGGCACCGGCTTCGCCTTCTCCCGGCTGCGGCCGAAGGACGCGCTGGTACGGTCCACGGGCGGCAGGGCCAGCGGGCCTGTCTCCTTCCTGCGCGTCTTCAACGGGGCCACCGAGGCGGTGAAGCAAGGGGGCACCCGGCGCGGCGCCAACATGGGCATCCTCCGAGTGGACCATCCGGACATCCTGGAGTTCATCGAGTCGAAGCTAGACGGGGGCATCACCAACTTCAACATCTCGGTGGCCATCACTGACCGGTTCATGGAGGCCCTGCAGTCGGACGGGGAGTACGACCTCGTGGAGCCCCACACCGGCGCCGCGACGGGGCGCCTGCGGGCCCGGGAGGTCTTCGACCGGATCGTCCAGGCCGCGTGGAAAACGGGGGACCCGGGCCTCTTCTTCGTGGACCGGTGCAATGCTGGGCGGGC
>DASYVA010000224.1 GCA_036000645.1 Candidatus Methylomirabilis sp. | reverse complement strand
AGGCGGCGCAGAAGTAATAGGGCTGCCCGTGATGGCGGGCGACCGCCGCCGCCTCGCTCTCCTCGATCATCATCCCGCAGACCGGATCGCGGACCATGGCCTCCTCGCCCCCCTAGCGGCCGTCCAGCCGGCCGAACCGCGAGCAGACCTCCACGAGCTCCTCGATCTTGCGCCCCCGCTCCGCGGCGGTGCCGGACGTCACCGCATCCTTCACGCAACTCTGGATATGCCGGGCCAGGAGCAGGCGGCTCACCTGGGCGAGGGCGCCCTGGACGGCGGAGAGCTGCAGCAGGATATCCACGCAGTACTTCTCCTCATCCACCATCCGCTGGATGCCCTCGACCTGTCCCTCGATTCGTTTGAGTCTCGCCAGGGCGCTACGCTTGGTTTCGGCATCGATCATCGGCGCTCCCCCCCGCTTTGCACGTCTCCATACCGTGAGCGGCCCGGCAGTGCTTGTATACCCTACACCGGTAGGGTATATCTCCAACCGACCATCTGTCAAGCGGAGATTTTCTGGTTCCGCCAATCGCCCAGAACAGATTTATTGTGCAGGCGCTTACAAAGTGATGCGCGAGGTGGGCCCTGCGCGGGATCGGCGCGTCCGGCTCTTTGCGGTGGAGGCCGGGACACGGCTTCACGGAAGGAAGAGGGGTCACGCGCGCTTTTCCCTATCTCCACCCAATGGCATCCGCGGTGTATGCGTAGGCCTCTGCGTTCTCCACCTCGGGGATCGGAGACGCCTGGAAGTCCCGCTCCTCGCCCGGACGGAAGTCGCCCACCGGGATACACTGCTGAGCCGCCAGCCCGCCGCGCCGGCTCAGGTAGTAGCTCACCCAGACCCTGACCCCGAGGGCGGTGTCGCCGGACTGGTTCTTGACCCGCCCGGCGATCCCCTCCCAGGTGACCTCGATGCCCAGGAAATGGAGCTGGCCCGAACGCGGGTCAAGGAGCTTTCGCTCGCAGGGATCATCGGCGGCCGCCGGTCCCTGGACGGAGAAGATGATGAGGACCCCGACCAGCACCAGGCACCACGCCGCCAACGACCCTCTTCTGGCCCGGGCGCTCGCCATGCCGCGTCCCCCGTTAGGGCGGAGCAAGGATCATCCGCCCGTTCTCGACATCAATCGAGACCTTGAACCGGCCGAGAAAGCTCAACCCCAACAGGCCGGCGATCTGCGGCGGGAACCCGGGGATGTCGAGGACGACCGCCTTCACCTCCCTCGCCTCAAACTCCCCCACCCGAACGGACTGGAGCTGGACCAACGGGGCCTGGATGATCCCCCCCGCTGTGCGGAGGGAGATCATCGGCGTCTCCGCGCTGGCCCAGATGCCGACGGACTCTGCCACCTGCCGCGAGATCACGGTCAGGGTCGCCCCCGTGTCCACGACGAAGACCCCAGGAACCTGGTCGTTCACCTGGGCCCTCACCAGAATGGCCGCCCCCCGGCGCTCGATGGGGACAACGATCTCCCCCCCCGTGTAGGGGGAAACGAGCGGGCCGGAGCCTGCCAGGGTGATGACGATCTCGTTCCTCCGCCCCGCGAGGACGACCAGGTACCGGCTCTCCGTGGAGAAGCCGTCCCGGCTTGCCACGATCCGGTAGTTCCCCGGAGAAACGTTCCCGAAGCGGAACGCCCCCAAGGGGTCTGTCATGGTGCTCCCGATCCCTTCGAGGGTGATCGAGGCACCCGGGATCTTCTCACCGGTGCTCGAGACGACCACACCCACCACCAGGCCGGCGGATTGCGCCAAGCTTGGTGAAGCCATCGCCAGGGGGAGCAAGAGGCCGACCAAGGAGAGGAACGCTGGTGCGCCGCCTGTGCGAGGGCCGGTCACGAAGGCTCCTTGAAAGCGCACGTCATGGGCCTGGCTACGCGGAGCACACCGGCTCGCGACACCCCGAGCGCCGAGGCTGCGCCCGATGTCCGTCGGAGACGTGGGGAATGGCCAGACTTCGAGGGAGCTGCCGACTCGCTCTGCTCGGCGCTGCGGCGCCCCGGGGAAGGAGGGCGAAGCCCGAAGCGGAACTCGCGGAGGCGTTCACGGTCGTCCGGCCGGTGCAAATCCCGGGCCGAGTTGCGTTCGAACCCGGGAGCCGATTCGCCCGATAACCTGGAGGGAAGACCACTGCCCACCATGACCGGACGGCATCCCGATTTCCCCCTTGACATCTCAGTCCCCGCGCGGATAGCCTTCTCATGTTTAGTGGCCTAAACTTTCTTTGGACGCTATCGCGGGGAGATGCGATGTTGGCGCGCAGGCACCGAGCGCTGACCCTCAGCCCGAGCATGCAGCATTACTTGCGGGCCATCCACGAACTCCAGGCGGAGCGCGGGTACGCCCGGGTCACCGACGTCGCCGAGCGGTTGCAGGTGGGAAAGGCGGCGGTCTCGTTAGCCCTCCGGACCCTCCGCAAGGAGGGATTCATCCGCCACCAGAGCTACCAGGGCGTGGGCCTGACCCCGAGCGGTCTCCGGCAGGCAAAGCAGGTGAGCGGCCGCTTCGCTATCCTCCGGCGGTTTCTCGAAGACGTGGTCGGGGTCAGCCCGAATCAAGCCCTGATCGACGCCTGTTTGCTGGAACACTTCGTAAGCGCACAAACCGTGGATCGCCTCGTGGACCTGATCCGATTCTTCCAGGAGGCCGACCCCGCGATCCAGGAGACACTCGCCCGGTTTCGGGCGTACCGGCGGGGGTGCGAGACCCCGACCACCTGCCCCGCTTGCGAGTTCGACTGTGATGCCAGCATCGGGACGGAGGAGCTGGCGGGGAACCGAAGGAAAGGGAGGATCCAGTGATGAGTGTGGGGCAGAAGGAGCAGCAGCGGAGAGGATGGCAGGGGGCAGGTCTGCTGGCGGCGGCGATGGCCGCGGGAACCCTCCTGGCTCCGGCGCTGGCGGGGGCCCGCGAGCTCACCCTCTACTCGGCCCGGAAGGAGGAACTCATCCGCCCCGCGATCGAGGCCTTCCAGAAGGAGACGGGGATCCGGGTGACCCTCCTGACCGCGGCGGCCGGCGAGCTCGCCCGCCGGGTCGAACTCGAGCGGGGCAGCCCCAAGGGGGACGTGTTCCTCGGGACGGCGGCCGGCATCACGGAGCTCCTCAGGCAGAAAGGGCTCCTCGAGGCGTACGCCTCGCCGCACGCCCGGGAACTGCCGGAAGAGTTCCGGGCCCCCGACCATGCCTGGGTGGGGATCACGGGCCGCGTCCGGGTGCTGATCTACAACACCGACCGGGTGAAAGCCGCCGAGGCTCCCCAGTCCTACTTCGACCTGACCGCCCCGCGCTGGAAGGGCCAGGTGGCCGTCGCGTCCATGGGGGAGCGCACGACGGTGGGCTGGCTGGCGGCCCTGCTGGCCCTCAAGGGGGAAGCAGCGACGCGCCAGTACGTGGACGGCCTGCGCGCCAACGGCCTGAAGGTCCTGAAGAACAACACCGAGGTCCGGCACGCCGTCGCGCGGGGCGAAGTAGCCGTCGGCATCACCAACCACTACTACTACATGCTGCAGCTCCAGGAGGACCCCCGGAGCCCCATCGCCATTGTCTATCCGGACCAGGGACCGCACGGGATGGGGACCCCCGTCTTCTCCATCACGGCAGGGATCATCAAGGGGGCCCCGCACCCGGCCGAGGCGCGAGCCCTCATCGACTTCCTCCTGAAGCCGGCCGGCAACCGCCTCCTGGTCGAAGGAGAGTTCGAGATCCCGCTCCTCCCCCAGGTGGCCCTCGTCGGAGGGGACCGGGGCATCCGGGGACTCGGGCAGTTCAAGAAGGCCGCCGTCACCCAGATCGAGTTGGCGGAATTCGAACCCAAGGTCGAGCGGCTGTTCGGCAGCGTGTTCATCCCGTAGGCTCCATGACGCTGGCCCTCGCGCTCCGGGGGAGGTCGCGGCCGCTGCTCGCCCCCGCGGTGGGCGCCCCGGTGGCGGTCCTGATCCTGGGACCCCTCCTCTTCCTAGCCTGGATGGGAGCGCGCCAGGGAGCGGGCGAGTTCTTCCTCCGGGTGGAGCCGCTCGGGCTCCCCGCGGTGATCGGTCGCACCTTCCTGCTGGCGGTGGGCACGACCGCCTTCGCCCTCGCGCTCGCCGTCCCCCTCGCCTACCTGGTGGCCCGGTCCGACCTCCCGGGCCGCCATCTGCTCCGGTGGCTCGCCCCCCTCCCGCTCACGATCCCGCCGTACATCGGCGCCCTCGTCTATCAGCTCCTCCTGGCGCCCGGCGGGCCCCTGGACCTGACCGTCGCAGGCCTCCTTGGACTTCCGGCCCAGCAGGTGGGCGTCATCCCCATCTACGGTCTTGCCGGCGCGGGATGGGTTCTCGGCCTCTTCACCTTCCCGTACATCTACCTCCTGGTGGAGGCGGCGCTCGAGCGGGTCAACCCGGCCCTGGTGGAGGCGGCCCGGGGAGCCGGTCTCAGCCCCTGGCAGGCCTTCCGCCGCATCACGCTCCCCCTGCTGCGCCCGGCCCTGCTGGCCGGAAGTCTCATGGTCTTCCTCTACGTCTGGGCCGACTTCGGAGTGGTCTCGCTCCTTCGGGTCCGGACCCTGACCACCATCATCTACGACTACGTGCAGGGAACGTTGGACTGGGGTGTTCCGGCCGGCCTCTCCCTGATCCTGACGGGGATCACGCTCCTGGTCCTCGCCCTCCAACGCCGCCTGCTCGGGCGGGCCGGCTACGTCCAGATCGGAAGCGCCGCCCGCCCCCCCCGCCCGGTCCCCCTCGGCCGGGCGCGCCTGCCGGCCCTCTTCTTCGTCGTCCTGGTTCTGGCGGCCTCCTTTCTCCTCCCGATCACCGTCCTGGCCATCCAGGCGGCCCGGATGCGGCCCGCCGCCCTGGGGACATTCCTCTGGGGTCAAGCGCCCTACTTCCTCAATAGCCTCTGGACCGCGAGCGGCGGGGCCACGGCCGCCCTTCTGCTCGCCCTGGCCATCGCCTGGCTTCAGGAGCGCCGCGGGACGGCCTTCGGCCTCTCCACCCTCTGCCAGGTGGGCTACGCGATTCCGGGGACGGTCCTCGGCCTGGGGATGGTCGGGTTCTTCAGCGGGATGCTCCCCTGGCTTTACGCCACCGCAGCCGTGGTGGTGGCCGGGTACCTGGTCCTGTTCCTGACCCCGGCGCTGCAGGCGGTCAAGGCGGCGCTCGCCCAGCTGCCGGTCTCGCTCGAGGAGGCGGCGCGGACGCTCGGGCGGGGGAGCATGGCCACCTTCCGGGAGGTGACCCTCCCCCTTATCCGGCCCGGCCTCCTGGGGGGGTGGCTGCTCACGTTCATCCTCTGCATGCGCGAGCTGGCCGCCACCCTGATCCTGCGGCCCCCCGGCTTCGATACGCTGCCGGTCCGGGTCTGGATCCACACGATGGACGTGGGGCCGGAGCCGGGGGCCGCGGCCCTCGCCCTCGCCCTTGTCGCCAGCATCGCCCTCCCCTGGCTCGGCGTCGTGCTCGCCGGGCGCCGCCTGATCGCGCTCCCCTGAGGCGCGCGGCCCCGTTGCCAGGCGGAGGGGCCCGTGCTACTCCTGAGCCGCCCCGCCCCCGTGGCGGGCGGAGGGTCCGTGAGCGTCATCCGGCTGGACCACGTCACCAAGCGATACCGCCCGGAGGATCTCCCGGCCGTGGACCAGCTCACCCTGGAGGTGGAGCACGGGGAGATCCTCGCCCTCCTGGGCCCGAGCGGCTGCGGCAAGACCACGACCCTCCGGCTCATCGCCGGATTCGAGCGGGCCGACACCGGCAAGATCGAGATCGCGGGGAAGCTCGTCGCCGACGGGCCCTGGGGGCTGGCTCCGGAGCGCCGGGGGGTGGGGATGGTCTTCCAGGACTATGCCCTGTTCCCTCACCTGACCGTGGAGAGCAACATCGGCTTCGGCCTGGCGGGCATGGAGCCGAAGGCCAAAGCGGAGCGGCTGGAGGAGGTGCTGGTCCTGGTCGGTCTGCGGGAGCTGGCCAGCCGCTTCCCCCACGAGCTCTCAGGGGGGCAGCAGCAGCGGGTGGCCCTCGGCCGGGCCTTGGCCCCCCGGCCGGCCATCCTCCTCCTGGACGAGCCGCTCAGCAACCTGGACGCCGACATGCGCGCCCAGGTGCGGCAGGACCTCCACCTGATCCTGCGCCAGACGGGAAGCACCACCCTGTTCGTAACCCACGACCAGGAGGAGGCCTTCATGATCGCCGACCGGGTCGGGGTCCTGAACCGGGGGCACCTGGAACAGCTCGATCGCCCCGAGGAGATCTACCACCTGCCGGCGACCCGGTTCGTCGCCCACTTCGTGGGCAAGGCCGACTTCCTCCCGGGGATGGTGACGGAGGAAGGGATCGCCACGGAGATCGGCATCCTGCCGAACCGGCCCGGGTTCCCCCTCGGCGCGAAGGTCGAGGTCATGATCCGCCCCGACGACATTGACCTCATCCCCGACGTCGAGGGGAACGCCATCGTGGCCTCGCGCCAGTTCCGGGGGGCCGACAACCTCTTCACCGTCAGCCTCCCCTCCGGCATGATGCTCCACAGCAACCAGGCCTCCACCCTGTACCTGGAGCCCCGGTCCCGCGTCCGGGTGGTCGCCCTCCCCACCCACGTCGTCGCCTTCCCCGCCATCACCCCCTGGATCTAGCCCCGGTGCGGGCAGACAGGCCTGGCTCCAGGCCTGTAAGCGCGGGGCCGCCCAGTCTGGCACGCGGGCTGCACCCTTCCTGGCTGGAACAGCAGAGCCCCCCGCCAAGCGAGAGGCTCCACAGGACGGGGGAGGAGGGTGCTGCGGTGTTCGCCGTGCTGTTTGGGGTGGTTTTCGGCTTGCTGCTCAGCGGCTCCCGGCCTGCCCATGCCCAGGCGCTGCCAGGCTCTGTGAATCCGGTTCCGGTTGCGCAAGTTGAGGAGACGCGGAACCTCCCGGCCGAGAACTGCGCCGACCGGGAGTTCAAGGAGCGGGCCCGCGCTGGCCGGCTGGGTCTCAACGCCAGAAGCGGCCATGGGGACGAGTACGACCGCCTGTACCGGGCTTGCCTTCGCGAGGTGCACCACCTCCAGCCCTAAGACCAGGGGCAAGGATTGGGTCGATGGAGGAGATCCTCCGCTGCCCCTCCTGCGGCTTCCAGATCCGGGGGCACCCCACCCAGTACTTCACCCGGCGGACCGTTGTCTGCCCGATGTGCCGGGCGGAGGCGCCCCTCACGGAGGAAGACCGGCTCCGCTTGAGGCGGCTCACGGCGGAAGGAGCGGCCCCCAGGGCCGACCGACCCCCTCCGGGACCCGGCTCGCCACCGCCCAGAAGAAGCCCCCCGCGAACCTTGCGCCGCCAGGAACTCGTTGGCGGCGGCCCTCCCCAAGCTGGGGCCTTTTCCCCCTCCAGCCGCCGCCATCCCCGCTACACGACCTGCCTGCCGGCGTGGTGGGCAGAACGGCGGGGGGCGCAGGGGCTCCCCGCCGAGACGGTGAACATCTCCAGCGCGGGGCTCCTGCTCATCCTTGAGGAGCCACCGACCCCCGGGAGCGACATCCACGTTCGGGTGGAGACCCCTTTCGGGTCAGTCGAGGGCGGGGGTCGCATCGCCTGGATCCAAAAGACGGTCGACAACGACAGGGCGGGAATCACCCTCACGCAGCTCCACCGCCACGGCGACCGGCTCCGCTGGGAGCGCCTCATCGGCCAGCTGGCTGTCCAGGGTGCCCATGGCTAGCGCGGTCTCCCCTCCTCCGAGCTCCCCGCAGGCTCCCCAGGCCCGCAAGCGCCAGTCCGCCCGGTTCCGGGCGTTCCTGCGGGCGCTCTGCCGGCTCCAGGACCCCGGCGGAGCGCCGCAGGAACTGGAGGGGAAGACCCGGAATCTGAGCGAAGGGGGCACGCTTCTGCTGCTCTCCCGGGCGCTGCCTCCGGGGAGCCAGCTCGCTGTGCAGCTCGACACCCAGGTGGGCGAGGCCTCCCGGACCGGTCACGTTGTCTGGGTGGGGAAGCCGGAGCCGGCGAATCCCGGGGGGACGGTGGTCCCCCATGGAATCGCCTTCGGGCAGACGCTCGCTCGGGCCTTCGTCGAGGCCGTCGTGACCAGGAAGGGGCAGCCGGATGCCCGGGACGCGCCGGAAGTCCAGGTCGATGCAGAGGCCGTCCGGGGCAGGCGAGCGGCGAATTTGAGCTGCCGAGGGGTCTTCATCCGCACGGCCGAGCCCCTGCCGGTGAATCGGACCCTCACCGTCCGGTTCCATCTCCCGGGCGTCCCCGAGCCGTTCCGGGTCCTGGGCCGGGTGATCTGGAGCAATCCCGAGCCGGGCCGGAGCTACCCCCAGGGGATGGGACTGAGCTTCGTGGACCTGCCGAGGGAGCGGGGGGACCAGATCGGCGCCTTCGTGGCGCAGGTCCGCCGGGAGCAGGGGCTGGAAAGGGTCACCGAGCTGCTGGGGCGGCCCTCGGGAGGAGAGCCAGAGTAGCGCGCCCGGCGCGCGGCTGATGGGCCCTGGTGTCCGATCCGGGGCGCAACTAGGCCCTGTCCGTATCGGGCGGCGGCCGGCGGGTGATCACGACGATCTGCCCCCGGTCGCTGAGGAAGGCGGTCAGGAGCCAGCTCACCCCGCTGACCAAGAGGGCGCCGAGGAGCGCCGCCCCGAAGCCCTGGACCACAAACCCCTTCACCAGGGTCGAGGTGAGCCACAGGCAGAAGGCGTTCAGGACGAAGAGGAAGAGGCCGAGGGTGAGAAGGGTCAGCGGGAGGGTCAGGAGCAGGAGGATGGGGCGGATGAGCGCATTGATGAGGCCGAGGACGAGGCCCGCCCCCAGGGCCGCCCCGGCCCCGCTGAGCTCGATCCCCGGGACCACCCCGGCGGCAACGAGGATTGCGAGCGCGTTCACCAGAACCCGGACCAGGAACCCCATGGGGGCAGTATACCCTGGCTCGTCCCGATCCGCTCGTCTCTCGCCGGCGGGGGGAGAGCCAGGCTCTCCCGAAGGAAGCTTACTCCAGGGCAGCCTCGGCGGCAGGAGGAATGGGGACGTTGCGGAGGACCTGGCCGGGGCGACCGAGCGGGGGGAGGGCCTGGCCGTTGAGCGTAAGGTGGATGCCGCCCGCATTACCGACCGTAATGTGGTAGCGGTCCCGCGCCCGCCACTGGACCGTGTCCCCGGGCCGCAGCAGCACATCCCGGACCTCCCGCCCGTCAATGGTCACGGTCAGCCAGGTGACATCGGTGGCCTGGATGCGGAGGAGGTGCCCCTCCGGGCCCGGGGCGGGGATGGCGGGCATCTTCGCGGGGGGCGGGGGGAGGACGGCGGGCTCCGCCGGCGCACCGGCGGCGGCGCGGGTGGGCACGGGCCGGGAGGGGGTGGGCCTTCCCCCCTGCGTGTAGAGGGAGTAGCCGATGACCAGGGCCGGCACCGCGGCGAGCAGGACCACGGCAGCGGGGAAGAGGCGGCGGACCGAGAGCCGGACCGGCTCTTTGGCGGCGAGGCCGGCCGTCCCCGCCGCCTGGGCATGGCTGACCTGCTTGAGGAACTGGCTCCCGAGGCCGGTGGCGTCCAGGCCGAGGAAGGCGGCGTACTCGTGGAGGAAGCGGACGACGTACAGCTCATCGGGGAGGAACCGGTAGTCGTCCTCCTCCATCGCCTGAAGGAAGACCGGCTTGATCCGGGTGGCCTCGGCGGCCTGCTCCCGGGTCAGCCCCTTCGCCTCCCGGCGCTCCCGTAGGATGGTCCCGACCGTCTCCCGTCCTCCCATGGCGTCCCCGCGGCCTCAGGCCGGCCGCGCCTTTACGACCAGCACCGGGGCTGCCGAGCGCTCCACGACCCCCCGGCTCACGCTCCCCAGGAGGAGGCTCGTGAGGCCGGTTCTTCCGTGCGATCCTACCACGACCAGGTCGTACGCCCCCTCACGGGCCTCCTGCACGATTTGTTCCACAGGCTCCCCCGAGCGCAGCTTCCGGGCCGCCTCGAGGCCTTCCCGGCGGAGGGCCTCCTGGGCATCGCCCGTCGCCGTGTCCGGGGAAGGACCCTTGGCGCCGAACTGGCGCTCGATGTCCCGCAGCTCCTCCTCGTGCAGCCGCTCGTAGTGGCGCAGGCGATCGTCCACCTCCGGGAGGACATGCAGCACCGTCGCCTCGGGCCGGAGGCCTTTCAGGAGCCGGGCTGCACCCGCCGCCGCCTGCAGGGCCAGGCCCGACCCATCCACGCAAAAGAGCACTCGCATGGCCCCCCCTACCAGAACCGCAGCCAGAGCTTGATCGCTATTCCCAGGTTACAGATGACGAGGGCCACCAGGGTGGGCGGGATGGCGAGGCGCATCCAGCGCCCCCACCCGATCAGGACCCCCTTCTTCTCCATCGAGGTGTAGGCGACCACGTTCGCCGAGGCGCCGATCGGGGTCGCGTTCCCTCCGATGTCCGTCCCGAGCGAGACCGCCCAGACCATGATGGCCAGGGCCGGCACCCCGGGCTCACCGGCGATCCCCTTGATCACATACGCCATGCTCAGCGCGAAGGGGACGTTGTCCACGATGGCGGAGGCCACCGCGGAGAACCACATCAGGGTGGAGAGGAGGGCCAGGAACTGCTCCCGAAAGAGGTCGGCGCCGGCGCGGGCGAGGCCCCCGATCGCCCCCGTCTTCTCCAGACCCCCCACCACGATGAACAGCCCGATGAAGAAGAGGAGGACCTCATAGTCCACCTTCCGCAAGATGGCCTCCGTCTTATGCCCCCCGGCGAAGAGGACCACGAAGGCGGGGATGAGGGGGGCCAGGGCGGCCGTGAGGGGGATCCCCAGCTCCTCCACCGACTTGTGGACCACCAGGAAGAGGACCGCCACCAGGAAGGCGATGAGCCCCCACCGGAAGAGGCGGGGGTCCCGGATGGCCTCGGCCGGGTCCATCCGGGCCAGACCCTCCCGGTCCACGTCGGTGGAGAGGACCAGGCGCTTCCGGCTCGCCCAGTACGCGGTCGCGATCGCCGCCCCGGCGGCCACGACCGCCGTGGGGCCGTTGTGGATCACGAAGTCGTTGAAGGAGAAGCCCAGCATCAGCCCCAGGATGACGTTTGGCGGGTCCCCGACCAGCGTGGCTGCCCCGCCGACATTGGCGAGGGTCACCTCCGCCACCACCACCGGGATCGGGTCGAACTTCAGGAGGCGGGCCAGCTCATAGGTCAGGGTGGCGAAGAAGAGCATGACCGTGATGCTGTCCATGAAGGCGGCCAGAAACCCCGACACCAGGGGGAAGACGAGGAAAATCCGGTAGGGGTTATAGCGGAGCTTCCGGGCGACCCAGAGGGCGGTGAAGGCGAAGAAGCCCCCCTCGGACAGAATCGTAATAATGGTGAACATCCCGAACAGGAGGCCCACCGTCTCCCAGTGGATGTACTCGGTGACCGCCTCCCTGAGGGTGAGGACATCGGCGATCAGGAGCAGGATGGCCCCGCTGAGGGCGACCACCGTCCGGTTGACCTTCTCGAGGGCGATGCAGACGTAGGTGGCGAGGAACACGCCGAGGGACAGGATCAGCGGGACGGGCACGGGTGGGACCTCCGCGAGAGGGGGTGGTGGACGGCGCCCCGCCGGACAGGGCGGAGGGCGTGCCGACCGGGCCTCAGGGCTCCGGGGCCCCCGGCAGGGCCGGTGGTCCCTGGCTCTCCAGGTGAAGGTTCCCGGCTCCCCGGCGCGCCTTCTCCAGGTGCAGGAGGAGGGCCTCCCGGCTGTTGCGCAGCTGGGTCAGGGCGCCGGCGAGGCGCCCCTCGACCTCTTCTTCCATATGCTCCAGGGCATCCAGGATGGTCTTGAGGGCGGAGGAGAGCCGGGCCGTGTCGATGCCGGTGGCAAAGCGGAGGATGACCTGCCACAGCGCCAGGAGGAGGGGGACGGCCTGGGAGTACGGGACCAGGATGAGGCCTTGCTTGAACGCCTCCCCGTGGACCTCTCCGCACACCTCGTAGACCGGGTCGGGCAGCGCCACCACCCCGATCCCGACCGTTCGGCTCGGGTCCAGGTACTTCACCGCCTCCCGGACCTTGAGCTTGACGTCCCGCTGGATCGTCTCTGCGAGCCGTTTGCGCTCCCCCGGGTCCTCCGCCGCCTGCCATTCCTCCAGGGTCGCCAGGCTAGGCCACTTGCTGTCAATGGGAAGGACCCGCCCCTGCGGGAGCCGGAGGGCGAACTCCACCGTCTTGTTCCCGATGACGCAGTTGGCCTCGCGGAGGTCGGGCGGGAGCTGCAGGAGGATCCGCCCGAGGAGGTTCTCCCCCGCCTCCCCCCGGGCCTTCGTCCCGGCCAGGATCCCCTCCAGCCGCTTGAGGGCGTCGTAGGCCTCCCGCTCGGCCTTCTCCCGCTCGGTGTCCGCCGCCTGGATCTTGGCCAGGAGCTCGCGCGCCTGGGCGATCTCCTGGCGCAGGCTGAGGTGGGTCTGGTGCAGCGCCGCCTGCCCCTGCTCCCGGACGGCCACCACCTCTCCCCGCAGGCCCTCCTGCTGGCGGACCAGCGTCTCGAGGTCGGCCCGCACCTGCCCCACCCGCTCGCTGAGCCCCGCCATGTGTTGCGCCAGGCCCCCCTCGCCCCCCCGGGCCCGGAGGAGGAGGGCCACCAGCGCCCCCCCGAGGAGAAGCCCCACGACCACGAGAACGAGCTCGCTGCCGCTCATGCGACCCTTTCTCCCACCCACGCCGCCAGGACGGCCGGGAGCTCCCGGAGCGAGCCGATGATCGCGTCGGCCTCGGCCGGAGCGGGCGCGTTCGCCTCCCGCCGCAGGTAGACCGCGCGCAGCCCCGCCCGCTTCGCCCCGGCCACGTCGGCGATGGGGTCATCCCCCACGTGGACGGCGTCCGCCGCCGGGACCTCCAGGGCGGTCAGCGTCGCCCGGAACACAATGGGGTCCGGCTTGCGGAGGCCGACCTCGTCGGAGAAGGTGCAGGCGTGCAGGTACCGGAGGAGGTGGCGGCGGGCGAGCGCGGGCCGGAGCGTCCGCCCCGGCGTCCGCCCGGTGTTGCAGATGAGGCCGAGCCGGAGCCCCCGATCCACGGCCCAGGCTAACGCCTCGGCCGCCCCGTCGCAGGCGGCCGGCAGGGCCTGCAGTACCGGACCAGCATACGCGGCAGAGAGGTCCCGCAGCAGGCGCGCCGGGGGCTCGGCGGCCGGCGGCCCATCCAGCTGGCGCAGGAGAAGCCGGACCTGCGCCTCCGTCGAGATGTCCCGGCCGCCCGCCCAGAGGGTGGCGAGCGCTTCTCCGACGGCATCATAGGCGGCGGCCACCGCCCCGTCCGGAAGCGGAAAGCCGCCTCGCTCCAGGGCAGCCCGGCACCCCTCGATGCGGAGGCGGCGAGCCCTCCCCTCGGTCGCCGCGTCGTCGGCGATCAGGGTCTGCCAGCAGTCGAAGGTCACCGCCGCGAGCATCCGTCCCCTCGCCGCGCCAGCAGCGCGGCCCGCAAATCCGCCCCATCCTAAAGGCAGGCCCGGGGGGTGTCAAGGAAGCCGGCGGAGATGAGCTCCTGCCGATCACCGGAGGGGTTGCCGCGGCCGGGGATCGGCGCGGCCGCCCCGATGGGGGCGCGGCAACTAATACAAACGAGATACATTGTGTGACAAAAGGTCCGGGTGGCGCCGGATGCCGCCC
>DASYVA010000223.1 GCA_036000645.1 Candidatus Methylomirabilis sp. | reverse complement strand
GGGAACCACGGGAGGGTTCCCCACCGGGGCCGGGGGCCCGGGGGCGGCGCCGGCGACAGGACCCGGACCTTGTCGCTTTGACTCCGTCGTTTGTATCAGGAGGGACTCCGGCGGGCCATCGCGGTGGCCGCCAGGAAGGCGAGCAGGGCAAAGAGGATCGTCACGACGAGGGAGATCCCGAGCGGCGGGATCGGTCCGGCGGGCGGCGCCTGCCCGAGGTAGAGCGTGCGCCGGAGGGCGGCCACGCCATAGGTGAGGGGGTCCAGGCGCATGATCCAGTGGAGCCAGCCCGGGACACCGGAAGCCGGGAAGAAGGCGCCCGAGAGGAGCCAGAGAGGGATCAAGATCAAATTCATGATCGCATGGAACCCTTGGGTGGAGTCCATCCGCCAGGCGATCACCAGCCCGAGACTCGTGAGGGCGAACGCCATGAGGACCATCACGGCCGCCGCCGCCAGGACCGCGGCCACGGTCAGGGGGATCCCGAGGAGCGGCGCGAGGAGGAGCAGGAGGAGACCCTGTCCCAGCGCCAGGGTCGTGCCGCCGAGGGCCTGGCCGAGGACGATGCTCGCCCGCGGGACGGGCGCCACGAGGACCCCCTGCAGGAAGCCGTGCTGGCGGTCCTCCACGGTGGAGATCGTCGCGAAGACGGCGGTGAAGAGGACGACCAGGGCGATCATGCCCGGGTAAAAGTACTCCAGGTACGCCGTCCCGGGCGGGGCGCCTGCCGGGCGGAAGGAGGCGCCGAGACCGCCGCCGAGCAGGAGCCAGAAGAGGACCGGCTGGGCGAGCGCCCCCACCACCCGGCTCCGCTGGCGGCAGAACCGGACCACCTCCCGCCACAGGAGCGTCCCCGCCGGCAGCAAAGCCGCCCTCATGCGGCCGTCCCCCCGGCGGCGCCCTCCCCCCAGAACCGGTGGCCGGTCAGGTGGATGAAGACGTCCTCGAGGGTCGGCTGGCCGAAGGTGACGCCCTGGACCTCGCCGGGGAAGGCCTCGACGAGCTCCCGCGCGAGCTCGTGTCCCCGCGGCCGCTCCAGTCGGAGCGTCCCGTCCACGAGCACCGGCTCCCCCCCGAACCGGTCCCGGATTTTCTTCCGCAGTCCCTCGGGATCCTTCGCGCGGATCTCCACCACGTCCCCACCGATCCGCCCCCTGAGCTCTTCCGGCGCGCCCGTCGCCACCAGCCGGCCCCGGTGCAGGATCCCGATCCGGTCGCACCGCTCCGCCTCCTCGAAGAAGTGCGTGGTGAGCAGGACCGTGACCCCGTCCTGCGCGCGGAGCTCGTGCAGGTAGGTCATGAAGTCCCGGCGGGCGCCCGGATCGAGGCCGGTGGTCGGCTCGTCGAGGAGCAGCAGCTCCGGCCGGTGGAGCAAGCTCTTGGCCAGCTCGACCCGCCGCTGCAGTCCCCCGGAGAGCGTCTCCACCAGGTCCGCCGCCCGGTCGGCCAGCCCCAACCGGGCCAGGACGGCCTGCGCCTGGCCCCGGAGGGTCGCCCCCATGAGGCCGTACAGGTGCCCGTGATGGCGGAGGTTCTCGGCCACGGTCAGCTTCGGGTCCAGGCTGGCCCGCTGGAAGGCGATCCCGAGGCACCGCCGGACGGGACGCAGGTCACCCCGCAGGTCCCGGCCAAGAACCCGGACGGTCCCCCCGCCCGCCGGCATGAGGGTGGAGAGCACCTTGAAGAGGGTGGTCTTGCCCCCGCCGTTCGGCCCGAGGAACCCGTAGATCTCCCCGCGGGAGACGCGGAAGCTCACCCCTGCAAGCGCCTCGCGGGACCCGTAGAAGTGGCGCAGCCCCTCGACCTCCACGGCGGCCGACCCGTTCGCCGTCCCCCCCCGACTCATGGGGTGGGGCCGACCCGCGGGGGCTCCTCCGCCGGGTTGACGATGTGGTCCAGGCTCATCCAGAGGCTCCGGGAGTGCCGGAAGAAGCCAAGCGGGACCAGCACGGCGACGAGCCCTCCCAGGACGAGTTGCGCGAGGACGGGGATCCCGGGGAAGCGCTGCAGGAGGACGAACGCCGCGACAACGAGGACGGCGGTCGCCGCGTAGTTGACGTAGATCGCCCCGACGAAGTAGCCCTGCTCCCGCTCGAAGGGGAGTGCGCAGACCAGGCACTCCTCGTGCATCCGGAAGGGCCCGCGGAAGAGGGGGCCGACGCCGCAGCGCGGGCAGCGCAGGCGCACGCCGCGGCCGAGGATCCGGGCGATCCGGCGCGCCGCCGTCATGTCAGAGCCGCGGGGAGAGGTGGTAGAGCATCCAGTACACCAGGACCCCGGTCACCGAGACGTAGAGCCACAGGGGGAGCGTCCAGCGGGCGATGCGGACGTGGGCGCCGAAGCGGCCCCGCAGGGCCCGGGAGAGGGTCACCAGGGCCAGGGGGACGATGGTCACGGCCAGGACCGTGTGGGAGACGAGGACCGCGAAGTACGCCCTCCGGATCCAGCCCTGCCCGCCGAAGGGCACCGAGCCCACGTGGTAGTGGTACGTCAGGTAGGAGGCGAGGAACAGGGTGGAGAGAACGAAGGCCGAGGCCATGCAGGCCTTGTGGGCGGTCACCTTCCCGCGGCGGATGCAGAGGTAGCCGGAGGCGAGCAGCACCGCGCTCGTCCCGTTCAGGGCGGCGTTGAGGGCGGGGAGATCGGTGACGGAGGGCCCGGTCATGCTTCCCGGAGGAGAACCCGGATGTCCCGGCGGAGCTGCCGGAGGCGCTCCGGGTCGGTGCTGTCGTAGTAGCCCCGAATCCGGGATGCCCGATCCACCAGGACGAACCGGGCGCTGTGCAGGACCATCGGCCCCCCGCGCGCGGCATGCGCCAGGGCCAGTGCGGGCCCGAGGAGGGGCCCCGCGTCGGTCCGGCCCCGGGCGTCGCCGCCCCCAGCGCGGGAGGGCGGGAAGGCTTCGTCCAGCGGGCTCTCCGGGAGCTCTCCGGCCTCGACGACCGCCAGCCGGAAGCCCTCCGCGACCAGCCGGCGGATCGCCGCCCAGTCGCCGGTTAGGAAGAGCCAGCGGTCCGGGTGCGCGCTGAACCGGGCCGCGTACCGGGAGAGGACAGCCAGCGTGTCCCGTTCCGGGTCCACCGTGACCGAGACCAGCCGCAGGTCCTCCTCCGCCTCGAACTCCCGCTGGAGTCGCGCCATCTCGGCGCTCTGGAGCGGGCACGTGTCCGGGCAGCGGGTGTAGATGAACGTGGCGACCCAGACCTTCCCGCGCAGCTCCCCGGCCCCGAGCAGCCGGCCGCTCCGCTCCGTCAGGGCGAAGTCGGGGACCGAAGCGTAGGCGGGCAGCCGGGTGGTCGCGCCGGTCGCGGGCCACCAGGCGCCCAGTCCCCCGCGGAGCCCCGACCAGGCGCCGGCGAACCCCACGCCCGCCAGCACGAGGGCGAGCGCCCCCCAGAGGAGGCGCTGCAGCGCGGCCTCCCACGGCCGGACGGGATCTTGCTGCCGGTTCATCGTGCGCCCCGTGGTCCGGTGAAGAGGCCACCCGCCCCCAGGGCCCGGTGGAGCCCTACTGGGGTGCGGTTGCGGCGGGAGGGGCGGCGGCGGCGGATTGGCGCGCAACGGCCGAGAGGTCGGGCACCAGCGCGAAGACGAGCAGGACGCAAAGCAAGAGCGGCGTCACGGCGATCAGCGCCAACGTCCGCCGCTCGAAGCGCAGGTGCATGAAGTACATCGCGACCAGGGCGGCCTTGGAGATGGCCAGCCCGACCAGGAGGAGGCCGAGGACCAGCCTGGGCAATCCCATGTAGATCACCGCGATCTCCGCAATGGTCAGGCCGAAGAGCCACCAGAAGATGGCCATGTAGTTGGGTTCCGCGTGGGCCGTCGCCATCGCCCTCCCCATTCGGTGTTCGGGTGTTCCGCCGCGGGCACCTCAGAGCAGGTACACGAAGGTGAAGATCAGGATCCAGACCAGGTCCACGAAGTGCCAGTAGAGCCCGACGAGCTCGACCGCCTCCCAGCGGTCGCGGGAGTACTTCCCGCGCACCCCCTGCGTCACGATGCAGGAGAGGTAGATAACCCCCCCGCTCACGTGCATGCCGTGGAAACCGGTCAGGATGAAGAAGGTCGTCCCGAAGAGGTGCTGCGTGAAGGTGAGCCCCTTCTCCGGCAGGATCTCCGTGATCAGATGCGTCCACTCGTAGGCCTGGAGGCCCAGGAAGATCACCCCGCCCAGGATCGTCAGGAGGAGGAAGTTCCGCAGGCCCCGCTGGTCCCCCCGCTTGATGGCGGCCAGCGCCTTCACCATCGTGACGCTGCTGCAGATCAGCAGGAAGGTCATCAAGGCCGTGAGCTGGATCCCCAGGACCGTCGAGGGGACCGGCCAGTCGGCGCTCCCGATGCGCAGTGCCCCGTACCCCGCCAGGAGCCCCCCGAAGGACATGGCGTCCCCGGCCAGGAAAACCCACATCCCGAGCTTCCCCCAGCTCTCGGGGGTGAGGGGGGACTCCGCCGGTTCCACTCCCGGATGCGCCACCGCGACCTGGCTCACTCTCTGCCCCCTTGCTCCCCCCAGGCGAGGCCCCGGACGGAGGTTTCCCCGGCCGGGCGACCCCTGCGCCGGTAGGTGTACCAGAGCCAGCCCCCGATCGTCCCCGCCACGGCGAAGGGCATGGCCATGAGGAAGAGCACGCCCCAATAGAAGCCCCGGGCGAGCGCGTCCTGCTCCGGCGATCCGCCGGGGGTCCAGCAAACGGGACACGCTTGCGCCGCCACCGGGGCGAGCCCCGCCCAGGCCGCGCTGGCGCAGGCGACCAGCGCCCGTCGGATCCGCATGCGCATCACCCCCTCACCCCCTGTCCGTCCCCCGCCCCGGCCGGCGGCCGCCGCCCCCTCAGGCCAGGTAAACGAGCGCGAAGAGGATGGGCCAGAGGCCCACCACGAAGTACCAGTACATCCCGCACAGCTCGAGGGGGACGTGACGCGCCGCCGAGAAGCGGTTCCGCGCCGCCCCGGCCAACACCACCACCAACCAGAGGACCGCCCCCAGCACGTGCAGGCCGTGGGTCCCGATAAGCGTATAGAAGATGGACCCGTAGATGCCCGCGGTGAGCGTGAGGCCAAAGTGGACGAGCCGGACCCACTCCGCCCCCTGCACCGTGAGGAAGATCGTGCCCAGGAGCGCCGTCACCAGGAGCCCGCGGACGAGTCCCCGCCGGTCACCCCCCCGGATGGCCCGCAGCGCCCGCGCCATCGTGACACCGCTCGCGAGCAGGACGGCCGTGTTCACCCCGGTGACCAGGAGGGGCAGGCGCGGCTGGCCCGCCGGGGGCCAGGTGAGACTCCCGAGGCGGAAGACCAGGAAGGCGCCGATCAGCCCGGTGAAGAACATCGCCTCCGCCCCGAGGAACACCAGCATGCCCAGCCGGGCGTTGGTGACGACCGGGCCGGCGGGGGGCCGGGGCTCCGGGTCGGGCCGGCGCCGCCGGTCGTCCAGATCGGGCGGGCCCGCCGGCGGGCCCGGCGCGAGTTCCTCCGGCAGTTCCAGGACCGGGCCGGCCGTCCGTGCTCTCGTCATTCGCTCCCCTGCACCCCTAGTGTCGGACCAGGACGAAAAGCACCGACCCTGCGTACAGGGCCAGCAGGACTCCGAGCAGCATCACCCCCAGGCGGCGGTTCCGCTGCCCCACCTCCCGCTCCGGCAGGCGCACCGGCATCGCTAGAGCCCCACCTTGTCGAACGCCATCACCAGGAGGAGGGCCGGCAGGTAGATCAGGGAGGCGCACAGCAGCCGCCGCGCCGCCGCCGGGGAACGGGAGACCGCCAGCCCGATCCCGCACGCCAGGAAGGCCAGGCCCAGGGCGAGGGCCGTCACGAAGTAGACGGTGCCGGCCAGGCCCGTGACCGTCGGGAGGAGGCTCACGGGAAGCAGCGCCAGGGAGTGCGCCACGACCTGCCGTCCCGTGCTCCGCCCGTCCGGCTCCAGCACCGGTAGGAGCCGAAACCCGGCCCGCGCGAAGTCCTCCCGGTACAGCCGGGCGATCGCGAGGGCATGGGGGATCTGCCAGAGGAAGAGGATCGCAAAGAGAAGCCAGGCCCCGAGGCCCAGCTCCCCTCGGGCCGCCGCCCAGCCGATGACCGGGGGCAGCGCGCCAGGGACCGCCCCCACCACGCTGCAGAGCGCGCTCCGCCGCTTGAGGGGCGTGTAGAGGAACAGGTAGCTGCAGACGATGGCCGCCGCGATGAGGCCGCTCAAGGGGCTGACCGCCAGGGCGAGGAGGAGCACGCCGGCGGCGGAGATGGCGGCCCCGAACGCCAGCGCCTCGACGGGCTGGAGCCGCCCGTCGGGGAGCGGCCGCAGGCGCGTCCGCTCCATCCGGGCGTCCACCTCCCGCTCCAGGAACTGATTCAACGCCAGCGTCCCGCCGGCCGCCAGCGCCGTCCCGACGAGCGTCGCGAGGAGCCGGCCGGCCTGCGGCCCGCTCCAGGAGCCCAGGTAGAACCCGACCAGCGTGGTGATCAGCACCATCAGCACCATCCGGGGCTTGGTCAGCGCCACGAAGTCCGCCATCCGCCGACGCACCTGGGCCAGCCCGAGGTCCAGGGTTCCCGTCTGCACCGTCATGCCGGCACCTGCTCCCGGACCAGCGGCCGGCTGGCAACCGGCTTCGGCCACGCCGACAGGCGGAAGGCCCGCAGCGTGAGGGTGAGGCTGGCGGCCAGGACCGCCGCCCCACCGGCCACGTGCGCCGTCGTCGGTACGACCCCCTTCTGCGTCCAGATGGTCAGGGCCCCCAGGGCGAGCTGCACGAGCAGGAGGCCCGCCGCCGCCAGGGCGGGGCGCGTGAGCCACGCCTCCTTCCGGTGTCTGGCGAGGACCCAGGCGAGCGTCCCGCCGACAGCCGCCGTGACGGCAACGGCCCCCACGCGATGGAGGAAGTGGATCAGGACGGCCCCCGAATCCAGCGGGGGGAGGAGGCGGCCGAAGGCCAGCGGGAAATCGGGGATCGCAAGTCCGGCCCCGGTGTGCCGCATGATGGCCCCCACGACGAGCTGTGCGGTGATCACGCCGACCGTCACCGTACAGAGCATCGGCAGCCCGGCGCCCACCCGTCCGGTGGACGGGGGGACCTCGCGCGCCCACCCCGGGCCGGTGACGACGGCGAGCGTCACGGTCAGGCAGAAGAACCCCTGCGCCAGCAGCGCGTGCGCCACCGACACCGGCGCGGGGAGCAGGGTGAGCACCGTCACGCCGCCGAGCAGCCCCTGCAGCAGGATGGCCCCGAGCGCCCCCATCCCCAGCCGCCGGACCCACCCCCGGGGCTCGCGCACCCAGAGCCAGACCGCCAACCCGATCGTGAGGAGGCCGACGAGGGCGGCCAGGAGGCGGTGGCCGTGCTCGTAGAGGACCCCACCCACCATGGGGGGGAAAAGCTGGCCGAACGCCAGCGGCCAGTCCGGCACGGCCAGCCCCGAGCCGGTACTCGTCACCAGCCCCCCGACGAAGAGGAGCAGAAAGGTCGCTCCGGCCGTGAGCAGGGCGAACCGGTGCACCCCGAGAAGCCCGGGATGCCGGCCGCGACCGCGGCCGGGGTGGAAGGTGGCGTCCGCCATCGAGCCCACCCCTAGTGTGGCAGTTTGTACGCTCCGGACCGCCGCGGGGACCGCGCGAAGGGTGGTCGGAGAACGACGCGAGGCGACGTCAGTTGGCCCGGCACTAATGTCCCCGCGCCCCGCCGGGGGCCCCCGCCAGCCTCCGGTCCTGCGGGAGCCAGTCCTCCGGGACTTCGGGCGAGCTGTACTCGTAGGGGCCGCGATGGACGACAGGCAGGACCTCCCCCCAGTTCCCGTGCGGCGGGGGGGACGGAGCGGTCCACTCCAGGGTGTTGGCCTTCCAGGGGTTGCTCTCCGCCTTCTTGCCCTTGAACAGGCTCCAGAGGAAATTCACGGCGAAGACGATCTGCGCGACGCCGAGGAGGATCGCGCTGACGGTGATGAACACGTTCCAGTGCTGGAGGGGCTGGAGGAACTCGTACTGCGTTGGGTTATAGATCCGCCGCATCATCCCGCCCACGCCCAGGATGTGCATGGGGAAGAACGTCCCGTTGAAGAAGAGGAAGGTCGGGAAGAAGTGGATCTTCCCCAGCGTCTCGTTCATCGTGCGGCCGAACAGCTTCGGGAACCAGTAATAGATGGCCGCGAAGGCGCCGAAGATCGAGCCGCCGAAGACCACGTAATGGATGTGGGCCACGATGAAGTAGGTGTCGTGGATGAAGATGTCCACCGGCGTGGCCGCCATG
>DASYVA010000222.1 GCA_036000645.1 Candidatus Methylomirabilis sp. | reverse complement strand
GTGGTGCCGGCGTCGGGTGGAGCATCGGGCGCCTCCATCGGCTCAGGCTCGAATACCCAGATGATGGGGACGGGGCTCTCGGGCGGGGCGTAGAGCATGACGGTGGCTCCCCCCCCTCCCTCCAGGGCTTCCACGACTGCGGGCGGCCCACCCGCCAGCGAGAGGGGAGGAAGCGCCGTCGGCTCGGGAGGCGGCGCGAGCCAGTCGCGCGTCTGCAGGAGGGCGAGCCCCGTGGCCAGGGCCACGGCCGCCGCGGTCCACGCAACGGTCCGGGGCCAGCCGAGCCAGGCCAGGGCGGCGAGGCGGCGGCGAGACGGCACCCGCTCCGCAGCCGGCGCTTCGGCCTGGAGGCGCCTCCGGACCGCCTGCCAGGTGGCCTCCGGGTCGGGGGCAGGCTCGGCGGCTATCGCCTGGCGCAGGAGCGCTCCGGCCCGCGCCAGGACGTCGGCCTCGGTCCGGCAGGCCGGGCAGGTGGCCAGGTGACGCCGGACGGCCTCGGCCTGATCCGGCTGCAGCTCGCTGTCGACGAACGCCCCCAGGCGCTCCCCGGCCACGTGGGGCTCCCCCTCCCTCAGCTCCGGAACCATCTCACTCCTCGAGGAACGGCCGCAGCCGCTCCCGCAAGCGCCGTCTGGCGTAGTGGAGGCGGGACATGACCGTCCCCACCGCGCACTCGAGCACCTCCGCGATCTGCTGGTAGGAGAGCCCCTCCACCTCCCTCAGGAGGAGCGCCGCCCGTTGGGGTGCCGGTAGCTCCTCGAGCGCCATCCGGATCGCCTCTCCCGCCTCGCGGGCCTGCAGGGCCCGGTCCGGGTCCTCGTCCGGGTGGGCGCCGACCTCCTCCCGCGCCTCGTCTCCCGGCTCCCGGGTATCGTCGTACGCTGCCGCCGGCCGCCGACTCCGCCGCCGGAGCGCGTCCAGGGCCAGGTTCACCACGATCCGGTGGAGCCAGGTCTTGAACGCGGCCTGCCCCTGGAAGCCCCGGAGCCCTCGGAAGACCCGGACGAATGCCTCCTGGGCGACGTCCTGGGCGTCCTCCCGGTGGCGGACCATCTGATAGGCGAGGGCGAACGCCGCCGCCTGGTGGCGCTTGACCAGGGCCTCGAAGGCAGCGCCCTCGCCGGCCCGGGCTCGGTCCACAAGGGCGGCATCGCCCGGCGCCTCAGGCACATGGGGTTCCATACCGTTGGACGGGCCCGCGGGCCCGGAAATTCCGGCGCATTGTAGCATCCGGTCGCGGGGGCGACAAGGCGGGATCGCGTCCGGCGGTGGCGAGAGGTTGGCAGGGGGGAGGCCGGCCGCTATAATGGGGGCCATGCCGCTACGCGCCGCCTTCTTTGATGTCGGGAACACGCTGGTTCACCTGCGCTTCGACCGGATGGCGGCGGCCTTCGCCGCCGAGGGGCTCGACCGTCGCGTCGAGGCCATCCGGGCCGCCGAGCATCGCGCGCGGGTGCGGCTCGACCCCATCGTGGCCGGTCAGGGGACGACGGAGGGGGTGGATGTCATGCAGGCCTACCTCCGCCTCATCCTGGAGGAGCTCGGTGTCCTGTGGGACGGGCGGGGGCCCCGTCTCGTGGAGCGGCTCCGGGCCCTCGGCCGGGAGGAGCCGCTCTGGGGGGAGCCCGACCCGGATGCCCGGGTCGTCCTCCACGAGCTCCGCAGCCGCGGCCTGTCCGTGGGCGTCATTTCCAACTCGGACGGCACGGCGGCGCGGAGCCTGCGGGGCGCGGGCCTGCTCGATGCCGTGGACTTCGTTCTGGACTCGCACCTGGTCGGGGTCGAGAAGCCGGACCCTCAGATCTTCCGCCTCGCCCTGACCCGGGCTGGCGTGGCGGCCGCCGAGGCGGCCTTCGTGGGCGATCTGTATTCCATCGACGTCCTCGGAGCCCGCCGGGCCGGGATGACCGGTATTCTCCTAGATCCCGTCGGGGCGTGGGGGGAGCGGGACTGCCCGCGGGCCCGTGACCTCCTGGAGGTCCGTGACTTCATGCTGGCCCGGGCGGCTCCGTGAGGGGACGGTGAGGAGCAGGGAAGCGGTCTTCGAGCCGCAGGGAGGGCACGACCTGCCCCTCTCCCCCGGGCGCTACCTGGCCGGGGAGGGGGTTCTGGACCGTGTCGGGGAGGTGGCCCGCCCGCTCGGGAGCCAGGCCATCGTCATCGCCGACCGCCTGGTCATGGACCTGGTGGGACCACAGGTGGGAGGGGCGCTCCGGCGGGCCGGCCTCCGGGTCCGGGAGCAGCTCTTCCCGGGGGAGACCTCGCCCGAGGCGATCCAGGGGGCTGCGACCCGGTGGGGGGCGCTCGAGGGGGCCGTCCTCATCGGGATGGGCGGGGGGAAGGCGCTCGACTACGCCAAGGCGGTCGCCGACCGCGCGGGCCGGCCCGCCCTGATGCTCCCGACGAGCGCCGCCACCTGCGCGGCGGCCTCGGCGTGCTCGATCCTCTATGTCGGCGGGCGCTACGTGGAGACCCGGCCGGTCACCCCGCCGGTCTGCTGTCTGGTCGACTACCGGATCATCGCGGAGGCGCCGCCCCGCCTCCTCGCCTCGGGGATCGCGGACGCCCTGGCGAAGTGGGAGGAGGGACGGTTGCAGGAGGGGGCGGCGCTCAGCTTCGCGGAGCGGACCGCGCTCGAGGTGGCCCGGCGCGTCCACGCGGACCTGTGGGAGCAGGGGAGCAGGGCCGTGGAGGACTGCCGGAAGAAGGAGGCGACGGCGCGCCTCAAGACCGTCGTGGACGCCAACATCCTGGGGGCCGGGCTCTGCTCGGTCCTGGGCGGGCACCGGCTCCGTTCGGCCGCCGCTCACGCCCTCGCCGTCTCCCTCACCCTCACCGGGGAACGGATCAGTGCGCTGCACGGGGAGACAGTCGGCTTCGGGCTCCTCTTTCAGCGCTGCCTGCTGGGGGAACGGGAGGAGGCGGCCGCGCTGGCCGGATTTCTCCGGGACCTCGGCCTCCCTCTCACGCTGGCCGGGCTCGTGGACCGGGAGCTGCCGCCGGCGGGTCGGGCGGCATTGGCCCGCCTCCTCCTGCGCCCGAAGAGCGGCGTCCATCACTTGCCGCGGCCGGTCACCGAGGCCGACATCCTGCGCGCCCTAGAGGAGGCGGAGACGCTCGGTGGCAAGCCGGCCGCCGCACCGCCGCCCTCTCCGGAGTCCACCGGGCCGCCCCCGCGTCGAAAGGCCCGCCGCGCGTCGCGCTGAAAGCGACCGCGGGGCAGCGCCGGGAACTCCTCCTCGGTGGCCCCCCGGAGCAGGCCGGCCCCGCTGTGGTGCGAGGTCGCCCCCCGCCCCGCCACCGCCCGCGCGACAATGGTCCCCCCCGTCGTCAGAACCACGATGCGCTTCGTGTCCCCCTCTCTCGATCGGCCCACCGCGGCCCGATGCTCCCTCTTCAATACGGTTCACATCTTCTGCTGAGAATTTTCTCCGGCTTTTCCCGGTCGTCAATTCCGGGGTTCATCGGGTTGCCATCCTACGCCCCGCGGGAGGACCTTCAGTGGGATCCGCGGCACAGGTGGGGGGTCCGGGAGAGTATCACCTGGCATCCTTTTTGCGTGCTTGGAAGGGCACACTGCGTGGCTCTCCAGTTGGAGCCGGGCTGTGCCCGGAGAGCGACGGGGGCACGGACGCCGTCGAGCGCGACGGCGACGCTGACGATCTCCTGAGGGGCAAGGCGCGCTGCGAGACCAGGAAGGCGGACGGCGCGCCGAGTCTCGTCCGCCGACCGTTTCACATTGGAGGTCAAGATGAAAATCGGAAGATGGATCCTGTTGGGGCTTGCGCTTGTCGGCAGCACGGGGTGCGTCCTGACGAAGGTGATCACGGTCCCGATGCGCGTGGTCGGCGCGGTGGCCTCCATCGTCCCGGTCGCCGGAGACACGGCCCATGACGTGGTGGACGAAGCGGCCGAGAAGGTGGACAAGCTGCCCTTCTAGTCCCCGGCCTGCCCCCTTCGGGGGCCGCCTCCCCCGGTCCGCGGCAGCGGTGCCTTGGGCGAGGCCGAATTCGCTCGCGCCCTGATCGCCTTGGTGGTCGCGGGAGCGATCCTCTAGCCCCATCCCGAGGCGGCGAGTCCCTAGCCGGAGGTCCCGGCGGGAGAAGAGCCGCGGTCTAAGCAAGAACGTGATCCCGCTGGGTAAACCTGGAGTTTGAGGAGCTAGCAAGGCAAGGCCACTGGGGTCCCAGTGGCCTTGCTATTTCGGAGGGGCCAACCTGCCTAGCCATGTCCGGCGGCGCGGCGGAGAGCGAGTTGGTACGCCCCTTGCTCTCCGGCCCTGGAGGGCAGTTCGGGCAAGCTTTCGGACGGCTCGGCCCCCTGCAGCCCCAGGGTGCCGCGCGGCGACCGACCGTGGTCGGGAGGCCCGGAGGAGACGGGATGCGCCTGAGGTGGTGTGGTCTTCTGGTTATAGGGTTGTTCCTTTTTGCCCCGGTCTCCCCGGCGGCTGCGCTGCCCTTCGTCGAGGTCTGGGGCGAGGCCCGGTACTGGCGCCCCATCCTGGAGTCGGTGATCGTCGCCTCCGCCCCCGGCTTCCCCGGGACAACCGTGGACCCGGTGACTGATCTCGGCGTGGAGGAGGAGCAGAACGCCTACGAGGCCCGGGCGGGCCTGACTCTCCTCGGCCGGCACAAATTCCGGATCGGCTACCTGCCCCTCTCGTTCGACGGCGATCGGACCCTCACCCAGAACATCACCTTTCAGGGCGAGACCTTCACCGCGACCACCCGAGTCCTCACCGACCTGGACGTGAAGATCCTCCGGGCCGGATACCAGTTCGACTTCTTCAAGACCCCCCTCGGCTACATGGGGATCCTCTTCGAGGTGCACTACTTCGATGGGGAGGCGCGCCTTCGGGACGACACGGGCGGCCAGGACGAGAAGGTGGACTTCCGCGTGCCCGTCCCCGTCGTGGGCCTGGCCTTCCGGACCTACCCCACGATCACCCGGGTCGTCAGCGTGGGGGCAGAGCTGGTCGGCGTGTACGCGGGGAGCACCGGCCACTACCTGGACGGGGAGGCCTCCATCACCATCTCCCCCTTCCCCTTCGTCGAGATCACGGGCGGCTACCGGGTGATTGACCTGGAAGGGGAGGACGGGGACGACTCGCTCGACCTCTTCCTCCACGGTCCCTTCGCCAGCATCACCCTCCGCTTCTAGACCCCCGCGTCGCAGCGACGGCGGAAAGAATCGAGGTGGACGCCGCAATGCCCGCCGGCACGAGATGTCCCGCCTGCGGATTGATGCAGATGCCCGGCCCGACGTGCAAATCCTGCGGCCGGGCCCTCGGCGGGCTACCCCAGCCTCCCGGCTCCCGCCCGGATTCGAGGGTCGAAGGGGCGAAGGGGGCGTACGAGAAGATTGGTGGGTGGCTGGTCCTGCTGGCGATCGGATTGGTTCTCAACCCCATCCGCCTCCTCGTCATCATGGGGAGGGATTTCCTGCCGCTCTTTCTCTCCGGGGGATGGTCGGTGCTCACCACGCCGGGAACGACAGCCTATCACCCGCTCTGGGCACCCGTGCTGATGTTCGAGATCGGCGGTAATACGGCTCTCCTCGGATTTTCGGTGCTGGTGGCGGTCTTATTCTTTCAAAAACGGAAGCTCCTACCCCGCCTGATGATTGCCTTCCTCCTCGTGAATTTCCTCCTGGTTGCCGCGGACTACTTCGTTGCCGATCTCCTGCCTTCCGTGGCGAGTCAAAAGGATCCGGAGGCGACGATGGAGCTCGCCAGAGCGCTCATCGCAGGTGTCATCTGGGTCCCCTATTTCGTGGTGTCCAAGCGCGTGAAGAGAACATTTGTCCGCTGACCACAGGGGTGCCCCTGTGGTGATTCCCGCCGCGAGACTTCACCCGAGCCAGGCCGCCGCGACCTCCGCGTAGAGGCGTGTGGCCTCCCCCAGGCGCCGGAGCCGGATCCACTCGTCGGTCTGGTGGAGCTGGGAAGGCTCCCCGGGCCCGCAGATGACGAGGGGGGCCTGGAAGGTCGGCGCGAGGACGGCCCCGTCGGTGTAATAGGGAACGCCCCCCGGCGGTCGGGTCTCCCCGAGGAGGCTGGCCGCCACCTCCCGCACGCACGTGACGAACCGGTCGGCCGGCGGCGTCTGGACGGCCGGCATGTCGTTCACGACCCGCACCGCTCCCGTCGTCCCGGGTTCCGCCCGCAACGTGTCGGCCAGACGCACCCGCACGGCGTCCGCGATGGCCCCGTGGTCCTGTCCCGGGAGGGTCCGGATGTCCAGCGTGAGGACGCAGCGGTCGGGGACGACGTTGGTCTTGATGCCGCCGCGGATCGTGGCCACGTTCAGCGTGGCCCGTCCCAGCAGCGGGTGCTCCCCCCCAGCCGGCGGCTCCCGGCCGAGCGCGGCCACGAGGCGAGCCATGGGGAGGATGGCGTTCAGCCCCTCCTGGGGGGCCGACCCGTGGGCCATCCGCCCGGCGGTCGTGACCTCGAGCCAGAGGGCCCCCTTCTCGGCGACCGCGATGGCGAGATCGGTCGGCTCGCCGACGAGGAGCGCGGACGGGCTCACCGTGCCGGCGGCCGCGAGGGCCTTCGCCCCCACCGAGTCCACCTCCTCCCCGGCCGTGCAGGCCACGAGGAGGTCGCCCCGGAGGCGCACCCCCGCCCGCTTGAGCGCGGCCGCGGCACCCAGCATCGCGGCGATCGCCCCCTTCATGTCGGTGGCGCCCCGCCCGTACAGGCGGTCCCCCTCCACGCCTCCCTCGAAGGGGTCGTGGCGCCACGCCTGCTCCCCGATCGGAACCGTGTCCAGGTGGCCGTTGTAAAGGAGCGGAGCCGCCCCGCCAATCCCCGGGAGGCGGACGAGGAGGTTGGCCCGCTCGGGGGCCAGGGGGTGCAGCGTGGCTTCCACCCCCCGTTCCTCGGCCCAGGCCTGGAGGGTCCGGGCGAGCGCGGCCTCATTCCCGGGGGGGTTCACCGTGTTGATCCGGACCATCTGCCGGGTGAGGCGCGTGACTTCCTCGGGGTCGCAGTAGCGGGCGAGGTCGGTCATGCGGGCGGGGGCCCCGGCGGGCGAGGGCCGCGGCGCTCCGCCAGGACCGCGGCGTAGAATGCCTCGTACCGGGGGACGATGAGGCTGGCGTCGAAGTGGGCCAGGACCCTGCGGCGGGCCGCCTCCCCCATCTTCCGGTGCTGGTCGGGGTGCTGCAGGAGGTGGAGGGCCGCCTCGGCCATCGCCTGGACCGCTCCTACCGGCAAGAGGTATCCGGTCTCCCCGTCGGCGATCACCTCCGGGAGGCCCCCCACCCGGCTGGCGATGACCGGGACGCCGCAGGACTGGGCTTCGAGCGCGGCCAACCCGAAGGACTCCTCCTCGCTCGGAAGCAGGAAGAGGTCGCCGGCGGAGAGGAGGCGGGGCACGTCCTCCTGCCGGCTGAGGAACAGGACATCGCCGGCCACATCCAGCTCCTGGGCGAGCGAGGCCGCCGCGGGACGCTCCACCCCATCCCCGACCAGGAGGAGCTTGGCCGGCAGCCGGCGGCGCACGGCTGCGAAGACCCGGAGGACGTCGGGGACCCGCTTCAGGGGCCGGAAGTTGCTGAGGTGCACCAGCACCCGTTCCCCGCGGGGGGCGAAGAAGGCCCGGGGCGAGCCTTCCTCCCGTTGGGCGAACCGCTTGGTGTCCACGAAGTTCGGGATGACGGCGAGGGGGCGCGTGACCCCGAACAGCTCCCGGGTCCGCTCTGCCAGGTACCGCGAAACGCAGGTCACGCCATCGCTCCGCTCGATGGCGAAACGGGTGATGGAGAAGAGGGAGGGGTCCCGGCCCACCAGGGTGATGTCGGTCCCGTGCAGGGTCGTCACCACGGCCGGTGCCTGCGGCCCCAGCATCTCGGTCGCCAGGCGGGCCGAGACCGCGTGCGGGATGGCGTAGTGGACGTGCAGCACGTCCAGTCCCACCTGCTGGGCCACGTCGGCCATCTTGGCCGCCAGGGCAATCGTATAGGGTGGGTGGTCGAAGAGCGGGTAGGTGATGACCTCCACCTCGTGGAAGAAGACGTGCTGGTCGTACTGCTGGAGCCGGAACGGCAGCGCATAGGAAATGAAATGGATCTCGTGCCCGCGCCGGGCCAGCTCCACCCCGAGCTCCGTGGCAACCACGCCCGAGCCGCCGTAGGTGGGGTAGCAGGTGATCCCGATGCGCATCATTCGTCTCCGTCGAGCCAGCAGAGCTGGTGGCTGAACCCCGGCCCCGGCAGGGCCGCGGCCAGGTGCGGCAGGAACTCCCATCCCTCCTGGGCCAGGAAGGAGGGGAGGGAGAGCGCGCGCTCTTGCAGCACCCCGCCGGGCACGAGGCCATCCTGGAGGCGGGCGATCTGCTCCTCCACCTCCTGGTGGCGCCGCTTGACGGCCTGGAGGAGCTTCCGCTCCACCGCCTCCAGTTGCTTCCGCACGTAGCCCTCGGCCGAGCCCACCACCGGGGTGAGCGTCGCGTCCACGGCCTCTGCGACGCCCCGCAGGCGCCCGAAGGCGTCCGCGATCTCGGCCCGCAGCGCGGTGAGCCGGTCCTCGGTCCCGGGCGGGAGGCGACGGCGGAGGGCGCGGGTGACGAGGGCACCCCGCTCCTCCTGCAGGTCGAGCGGGGCGAGCCCGTGGCGCGTGAGCAGGCGCGCCGCCCAGCGGGGGATGAGGGTGAGGCTGGCGCGGGGCAGGAGCGGCGTCACGGGCAGGTCGAAGAGGGCATAGGCCGGGCGGAGCTGGGTGAGGTACGCCGTCTCCGCCGGTCCGGCCACCTCGGCGAGCGTGGGGAGGAGGCTGTCCTGCAGCAGTGGACGGAGGAAGACATTCGGGCTGAAGCGCTCCGGCGCCTCCGCGAGGACCGCCGCCAGGCGGCGGCGCGGAAAGGTCCGGTCGGTCCCGCGCACCACCAGCTCCTCCCCGCGGACGACGAGGGGGAGCCGCCGTCCCTCCTCCAAGAGGAACAGGTTCACGCCATCCTCGAAGGCCCGGGCTTGCGGGGGGTACCCCGCGGCCGCCAGGGCCTGGGTGTGGGCGAGGATGGCCCGGGAGGCGGAAGGGGCCGTCTCCAGTTCGCGGGCGAAGACCGGGGCCGACAGCCGCTTGAGAGCGGGGTCCGCCGGGTCCACCAGGACCAGCCCCAGGGGACTGAGGAGGCGGGCGAGAAGGCAACTGAAGCCGCCGGCGAGCGTCCCCCCCGGCGCGTAGCAGGCGGTGAGGAGAGCCGCCACCTCCCCGCCCGCGGGCTCCGCGGCGAGGACCTCCGCCGCGGCTGCCAGGACCGGCCTGATGGCGGCGGTGAGACGACAGGTGGCGGGGAGGGTGCCGGCGAACCCCCCCTCGGGCTGGTACTGGACCCGGACGGGGCCGCCCCGCCGCGCGAGGAGCAGGGCGTGGTCCACCTCGGCGAAGTCGTCGTCCTCCGAGGCGAGCCAGAAGCACGGGACGCACGGGACCCCCAGGGTGTTCCCCCATTGCCGGGCCACCGTCACGGCGGTCAGCGCCTTGTACCAGGTGTACAGCGGGCCGCCGAAAAGCCCGACCTGCTGCCCCGTCAGGATCGCCACGCTCCCTGGCTTCCGGAGGGCCGCGATGCCGGCGAGGGCCGCAGGATCTGCTCCGAGGGCGCTGTTCTGTGCCTCGAGCACCCCGGCGACGTCGGACCGCGGGAGCACCCGGCGCAGGAGGATCTCGAGGTGCGGGCGGAGCGCCGCCGGCTCGCGGGGGAGGGGCGGGAGCAGGTCGCCCGCGACCGGCCGGCCCGCCATCAGGTCGCCAAAGAGGGGGGGGAGGCGCCGCAGGGCCCCGTAGGGGATCGGCTCCAGGCGAGGGGCCTTCACGAGTCCGGTCCCGAAACCCCGCGCAGGGGGACCTTCGCCTGTTCGTGGGGGAGGCTCGTCGCGTGCCGCTGGCGCCACTCCAGGTGCCGGGTGGCCAGGAGCTCCAGGTTCCGGAGATAGGTCTGGCGGTTCTCCTTCCGGATCCCCTCGACCCAGCCCCGGACCTTGTTCCAGACCAGGATGTCTTCGCCGGTGGTCTCGAAGAAAAGAGCGGCGTGCAGGACGCCGTTGTTCACGAGCGCACCGACCATATCCCAGTAGGAGGTGACCATCCGGAGGGAAGCGTCCTCCGGGGTCCCCTTCATGTACGTCCCTTTCATCTGCTCCCACGGGACCGGCTGGTACTCGTGGAGAAACCAGTGGCGGGCCTGCCGCATGCGTTCCTCCCGCCGGAGTTCGTAGAGGCGGAGGAGGAGTTCGGCGTCCTGGTGGTCCGGTTTCTGCATGAGGATTCTCCCGGCGGGCCGCATGGGGGGCGGCAGTCTCCCCTGGATAGCAGGGGGTCCAACCCTTGTCAAGGTAGCGGCCCCCCGCCGCAGGGCACTTTGCCTTGACGCTCTGCACGCACCATGCTATACATCCCTCTATAAATTCATTGGTGGAAAGGACTGGATGAATATTTGGCATCTTGTTACCCAGGCGGGGCCGGTCGCGAAAGGGGTCCTGCTGGTCCTGCTGGCCTTCTCGGTGGCCTCCTGGACGATCATCATCGCCAAGGCGCGCGCCTTCCGGCGAGCCGAGGCGGAATCGGACTCCTTCCTGAAGGCATTCCGGGAATCGAAGAACCTCTCCGCCACCTACGAGGAGGCCCGCAAGCACCCCGGCAGTCCGGTCGCCGCGCTCTTCCGTGAGGGCTTTCGGGAGCTGAGCTACCACCTGAAGGGCAACCCTGTCCCGGATGGACCGGCGACGGCGGGGGCGGAGCGCCCCCCGCAGGGCGACCTCCTCCAGGGGCTCCAGCGGATCCTGCGCCACGCCAGCCTGAAAGAACTCTCCGACCTGGAGCGCTCGATGATCTTCCTGGCCACCACGGGGAGCGTTACCCCCTTCATCGGGCTCTTCGGGACGGTGTGGGGCATCATGGATGCTTTTGCCGGGATTGCGGCAGCCGGATCGGCGAACCTGGGGGCGGTGGCGCCGGGCATCGCCGAGGCCCTCGTCGCCACGGCGCTCGGACTCTTCGCCGCCGTCCCGGCCGTCATCGGGTACAACCACCTGCTGAACCGGATCAAAGGCCTCGGGACGCGGCTCGACCTGTTCACCCTCGAATTCCTCTCCCTGGCCGAGCGGGTCGCGGCCCGGGGGCGTTGAGGCGACCATGGCGATGCCCCTGTTCCCGGACTCGGAGCGGCGGCTGGGCCCCGCCCTGTCGGAGATCAACGTCACCCCCTTCGTGGACGTGATGCTGGTGCTCCTGGTGATCTTCCTGGTGACGGCCCCGATGCTCTTCCGGGGCATCGACGTCCGCGTCCCGCGGACCGAGACCCGGACGGTGCAGCCGGAGCAGCGCCTGGTCCTGAGCGTGACGAGGGACGGGACGGTCTTCGTCGGCGAGCAGGCCATCACGCTGCCCCGCCTGGAGCGGCTCCTCGCAGGCCTCCGCCAGCGCGACCCGAAGGCCGCGGTCTTCCTCCGGGCCGACGAGCGGGCCGCCTACGGATCCGTGGTGAGGGTGATGGACATCGTAAAGAAGGCGGGGATTGACCGGCTCGGGATGGTGACCGAGCCCCTCCCGCCCTCGTGAGGGCGGGGACGGTGACCCTCTCTCGCGAGCAGAGCCTGAACCTGACCCTCTCGCTCCTCCTGCACGCGGTCGTGCTGGCGGCGGCGATGGGGGCGCCGATGTGGGGAACGGGTCCCGTGCGGCAGCTCCCGGTCATCTACACCGTGAACCTCGTGACACTGCCGCAGCAGGCAGCTCCGGCCCCGCCGGCCGCGCGTGAGGCCCAGCCGGCCCCGGCCCCGGCGGCGCCGCGGGCGGCCGCCCCGCCCCCGCCGGCCCCCGAGGAGGAGTTGACGCTCCCGGGGCGCAGCCGGCCGCGGCGGGAGGCCCCGCCCCCGAGCGTGGCGGCCCAGCCGGCCCCGCCTCGGCCGGCCTCCCCGGCTCCGCCGGTGCCCGCGCCGCAGGCGGTCGTGCCGACGCCGTTCGCGGCGCCGGCAGCCGGGGCCCCCGCTGCTGCGGCCAACGGGACCGACGTGGAGGCGACCGCGGGCTCGCAAGATCCCGCAGCCGCCACCTACACCGCCATTCTCAGTGAGCGGGTGCGG
>DASYVA010000221.1 GCA_036000645.1 Candidatus Methylomirabilis sp. | reverse complement strand
CAAGACCCCCGGGCTCATCACCGACGTCCTGATCATCCGCCGGGACGTCATCGAGAAGCGCCGGGGCG
The DNA here is from genome assembly GCA_036000645.1 of Candidatus Methylomirabilis sp. Taxonomy (NCBI): domain Bacteria; phylum Methylomirabilota (SeqCode); class Methylomirabilia (SeqCode); order Methylomirabilales (SeqCode); family Methylomirabilaceae (SeqCode); genus Methylomirabilis (SeqCode); species Methylomirabilis sp. (SeqCode). The sequence continues at coordinate 39,979 of DASYVA010000221.1, read as the reverse complement.
ACGTCCAGGCGGTGGTGAAGGGCTGGAACCAGGCGGTGGCCTTCTGGGAGAAGAACCCCAAGGAGGGCAACGCCATCATGGCCAAGGCGGTGGGGGGCTGGCTGAAGGAGCTGAAGGACTGGGAGGAGACCATCGCCGGGATCAAGTACTACAACGCCAAGGACAACGCGGCCTTCTTCGGGACGCCCCAGAAGCCGGGGGCGATGTACCAGACGGTGAACAATGCCCTGGAGATCTGGGGGACCCTGGGCAAGCTCCAGGGGAAGTTCCAGGCGAAGGACCTCATCACCCACGCGTACATCGGCAAGTAACCCGACTGCGGGCAGCGGCCCGGGGCGCGGTGGCCCCGGGCCGCTGCTCGCCGGGAGGCCCGTGCCCCCCCTCCGCGACGTGCTCACCCCCAAGGAGGGGATCCCGGGTCCCCTCTACGTGACGGCCAGCGCCGTCACCGTGGTCGGGACCCTGCTCCTCTGGTGCGTCCTGTCCTACGGGGGGCTGGTCCAGACGCTCTTCCTCCCCACCCCGACGCAGGTCCTGCAGGCCGCGGTGGAGCTGGGCGCCGACGGGACCCTGCTGACCCATGCCACAGCGAGCGTGGCGGTCATTCTGACCGGCTTTCTCCTCGCCTCCGTCCTCGCCGTTCCCCTCGGTATCCTGGTCGGGTCCTTCAAGATCGCCGAGGCCTTGGTGGAGCCGATCGTGGGGTTCGTCCGGTACCTCCCCGTCAGCGCCATGATCCCGCTGATCATCCTGTGGGTGGGGATTGATTTCGAGTCCCGGGTCACCGTGATCTTCATCGGGACCTTCTTCCAGCAGGTCATCCTGGTGGCCGACGTGTCGGGGAATGTTTCCAAGGACCTCCTGGAGGTCTCCTACACGCTGGGGGCGCGGCCGCGGCACGTCCTGCCGCGGGTCCTGGTACCGGCCACGCTCCCCGGCGTCATGGACACCCTCCGGATCACGATGGGGTGGGCCTGGACGTACCTGGTGGTGGCCGAGCTGGTGGCGGCGAACAAGGGGCTGGGCTATTTAATCCTCAACTCCCAGCGAGGCCTCTTCACGGATCGGATCTTCGTCGGGATCCTGGTCATCGGGCTCCTGGGCCTCGCGACCGATGCGCTCTTCAAGTGGGGGCATCGCGCCCTGCTCCCCTGGTCCCCCAGGGTTTGAAATGGACCGCGCCAAGCTGAACCTGCACCGGGTCACTATGCGGTTCACGACCCGCCGGGGACAGCAGATTGTTGCGGTCGAGGAGGTCACTTTCGCGGTCCGGAACCGGGAGGTCGCGGTCCTGGTCGGGACCTCCGGCTGCGGGAAGTCCACGCTCCTCCGGATGGTGGCCGGGCTGCTCAGGCCCACGGCGGGGGAGATCACCCTGGACGGCCGGACCGTCGCGGGACCGGGGGCGGACCGGGGGATGGTCTTCCAGGCCTACACCCCCTTCCACTGGCTCACGGTCCAGAAGAACGTGGAGTTCGGCCTCCGGATCAAGCGGGTTCCGCCGGCGGAGCGGGCGGCCGTGGCCCGCCACTTCATCGGCCTCGTCGGCCTGACCGGCTTCGAGCGGGTCTATCCGAAGGAGCTCTCCGGCGGGATGCAGCAGCGGGTGGCCATCGCCCGGGCCCTCGCGAACGATCCGGAGATTCTCCTGATGGACGAGCCCTTCGGGGCGCTGGACGCTCAGACCCGGGTGATCATGCAGGAGCTCTTGCTCAAGGTCTGGGAGGAGTCGCACAAGACGATTCTGTTCGTGACCCACGACATCGACGAGGCGATCTTCCTGGGGGACCGGGTCTACGTGATGACCGCCCGGCCGGGCCGCATCAAGAAGGTCCTCGAGGTCCCCCTCCCCCGTCCCCGGAGCCTGGAGGTTCTGACCTCGGAGTCGTTCATGGCCCTCAAGCGGGAGGTCCTGGGCCTGATCCGGGAGGAGACCCTGAAGGCGATCGCGGACGGGCAGCCGGCCGAGAGCCGGCCGGCCACCCGCTGAGCCGAGGAGGCTCCATGGACTTTACCCCCCGCGACGCCTTCGCCAGCCCCCGCTTCGCCCAGGTGGCCACCTTCATGCGGCTGCCCACGAGCCGGGACCTGGAAGCGTTGGACACGGCCATCCTGGGCATCCCCTTTGATGGGGGAACCTCCTACCGCCCGGGGGCCCGCTTCGGCCCGCGGGAGATCCGGAACCAGTCCAGCCTGCTCAGGCCCTACAACCCCGCGGTGAAGGCCCTCCCCTTCGTGACCCGGCGGGTCGCCGACTACGGCGACGTGGACGTGGCTCCGGTCTCGATCGAGAAGACCTATGTCCTCGTCGAGGAAGAGGTCGCCCGGATCCTGGCGGCGGATGTCCTGCCGGTCTGTGTCGGCGGCGATCACTCGATCTCCCTCCCCATCCTCCGCGCCGTGGCGAAGCGGCACGGCCCCGTCGCCCTCATCCACTTCGACTCGCACTGCGACACCTGGGACCAGTACTTCGGCGGGAAGTACTTTCACGGGACGCCGTTCCGCCGGGCGGTGGAGGAGGGGCTCATCGACCCCCGGCGGACCATCCACATCGGGATCCGGGGGTCCCTGTACGAGGAGAGTGACTTCGATTTTCAGAAGGAGCACGGCATGGAAGTCATCCCCATCGGCGACGTGAAGGAGCGGGGGGTCGGCTACGTCGCCGAGCGTCTGCGGCGCCTGAAGGGGGGGAAAGCCTACGTCTCCTTCGACATTGACGCCGTGGACCCGGCCTTCGCCCCGGGGACGGGGACGCCGGAGGTGGGGGGGCTCACGTCCACCGAGGCCCAGAGCCTCGTCCGGCTCCTGGCCGGCTTCGGCACGGTCGGGTTCGACCTGGTCGAGGTCTCGCCCCTCTACGACGGCCCGGGCCAGATCACGGCCCTGCTCGCCGCTAACCTGATCTACGAGTACCTCTGCACCCTGCCCAAGCGGGGGGAGCGGAAGTAACCGGGCGTCGCGATCCGGAGAGGAGCAGCGGATGGAGAAGCCCCGGAAGACGAACAAGGACCTCCTGGCCGAGCGGGAGCAGCACGTCCCCCGCGGGCCCTTCAACGTCACCCCGCTCTTCGCGGCGCGCGCGCAGGGTGCGAAGGTCTGGGACGTGGAGGGGAAGGAGTACATCGACTTCGCCGCGGGGATCGGGGTGGTCAACGCCGGCCACTGCCCGCCCTCGGTGGTCGAGGCCATCCGGGATCAGGCCGCGAAGTTCCTGCACACCTGTTTCCACGTGATGATGTACGAGCCCTACGTGGCGGTGGCGAAGCGGCTGAACGCCCTGGTCCCCGGCCCCTTCCCGAAGAAGACCATGCTCGCGAACAGCGGAGCGGAGGCGGTGGAGAACGCGGTGAAGATCGCCCGGGCCTCGACGAAGCGGCCGGCCGCCATCTGCTTCGAGGACGCCTTTCACGGCCGGACCCTCCTGGCCCTGTCCCTGACCTCGAAGGTGGACCCGTACAAGCTGGGCTTCGCCCCCTTCGCGCCCGAGGTCTACCGGATGCCCTACGCCTACTGCTACCGGTGCCCCATCGGGCTCACGTACCCCTCGTGCAACGTCGCCTGCGCCGACCTGGTGGAGGAGGCGTTCCTGAACAAGGTCCAGGCAGAGTCCGTGGCCGCGCTCCTCGTCGAGCCGGTCCTGGGGGAGGGAGGCTTCGTCGTCCCGCCCCCCGAGTACCTCCCGAAGCTGAAGGCCATCTGCGAGAAATACGGGATCCTCTTCATCGCGGACGAGGTCCAGACCGCGTGGGGGCGGACCGGCCGCCTCTTCGCCGTCGAGCACTGGAACGTCGTGCCGGACCTCCTCCTCACGGCGAAGTCCCTGGCGGCGGGGCTTCCCCTCTCCGCGGTCACCGGGCGGGCCGAGGTGATGGATGCCCCCGGCGTCGGCGGCCTCGGGGGGACCTTCGGGGGCAACCCCCTCGCCTGCCGGGCGGCCCTCGCCGTCCTCGACCTGATGGAGCAGGAGCGGCTGCCGGAGAAGGGGGCCGCGATCGGGGAGGTGGTGCAGCGACGGTTCCGGGAGTGGCAGGAGCGCTACGAGATCATCGGGGACGTCCGCGGGCTCGGGGCGATGGTGGCGATGGAGCTGGTCACCGACCGGGAGAAGAAGACCCCGGCCAAGGCCGAGACCAAGCTGGTGGTGAAGAAGTGCTACGAGAAGGGCCTCCTCACCATCGGGGCTGGAACGCACAACAACGTGATCCGGACGCTGATGCCCCTGGTGATCGGGGAGAGTGAGCTCCGGAAGGGTCTGGACATCCTGGAGGAGGCGATCGCGGAGGTGACGGGATAGGCGCGGGAGGACGGCAGAGACGCCCCGGCAGTCGACTCCGGGGAAGGAGGCATCATGAAGCGTCGTCAGTGGGTTCCGATGGCCGTGGGGCTCCTCGTGGCCGTGGGGCTCGCCCTCGGCCCGACGGAAGCCCAGCAGGCCCCGGTCTTCAAGGTGGGCGTGGTGACGTCCCTCTCGGGGGAGATGAACTTCGGCGGGAACGTCACCAAGCGGGGCTACGACCTCTGGGCCGACACCGTGAACGCAGCCGGCGGCATCGCGATCGGTGGGAATCGGTACAAGGTCCAGCTCGTCTACGGGGACGACCAGAGCAGCCCGGCCACCGCGGCCCTTGCCGCCGAGCGATTGATCACGCAGGAGAAGGTGGACTTCATCCTGGGGCCTTATGCTAGCGGGACGACGTTAGCGGTGGCCCCCATCACGGAGAAGTACAAGGTCCCCCACATCACCGGCTCTGCCGAGTCCCCCCTCATCTGGAAGCAGAAGTTCAAGTACACCTTCGGGACGATCCCGGCCGTGAACCAGATCGCCCCCGCCTCCATCAAGACGCTGGCGAAGGACGTGAAGCCGGCGCCGAAGACGGTGGCGGTCATCGGCATTGACGACGCCTTCTCCAAGTTCGCCGCCCAGGCCTTCAAGGACTCGGCGGAGCAGGCGGGGCTCAAGGTCGTGAAGTTCGAGATCGTCCCCGAGGGGGCGGACTACACACCCACCATCACGGCGGTGAAGGCGGCCAACCCCGACATCCTGGCCATCGGCTCGCACGAGAAGGCCGCCATGGAGATGATCAAGGCGGCCAAGGAGCTGGGCTTCGCCCCGAAGGCCATCGTCCAGCACTACGGCATGACCACCCCGGACTTCCTGAAGGGGCTGGGGAAGGACGCCGAGTTCATCTTCGGCTCGTCGGTCTGGACCGCGGCCCTCAAGCACAAGGGGAATGATCCCTTCGGGACGCCGGCGAAGTACGCCGAGGTCTTCCAGAAGAAGTACGGGACGCCTCCCGACTACACCGAGGCGGCCTCCACGGCGGCGGGACTCGCGTTCGAGGCGGCCCTGAAGCAGATCGGGGCCACGCCGCCCCTCGACCAGAAGGAAAAGGACGCCCTGGTGGCCGCGCTCGAGAAGCTCAACATCAAGACCTTCTACGGCCCCATCAAGTTCGCCACGGAAGGGGACTTCTATCACGACAACGTGGGCCTCTCCAGCATCGCCCTCCAGATCCAGGGGGGGAAGATCGTGGAGGTCGGCCCCGGCGCGCTCAAGGTGATCAGCCCCAAGTACCCCATGCCGGCGTGGACAAAGCGGTAGGCGGATGACGCGCTCGCGGTGCGGGCGGCGGCCTCCCCCGCCGCCCGCACCTCTTTCTCCCCCCTCGGTCCGGAGCCTCCCGTGGAACTCTTCCTCCAGACCCTCCTGGACGGCGTCCTGATCGGCGGGACGCTGGTCGTCATCGCCGCCGGCTTTTCCCTCTGCTTCGGGGTGATGGACGTCATTGATTTCGCCGTGGGGGAGTGGGTGATGCTGGGGGCCTACACCGCCTTCTGGTTCCAGGAGTTCACCGGCGGCGACCCCATGGCTGCCCTGCCCCTGTTCTTCGCCCTCTTCTTCGCTGGCGGGTACCTGCTCCAGCCCCTCATCCAGCGGGTGACGGCGGGCAAGCGCCCCCACCCGGTCCTGATGGGCCTCCTCTTCACGTTCGGGCTGGCCACCGTGGCGAAGGGGAGCGCGCTCTACTTCTGGGGGTTCAACTTCCGGTCCATCCGGACGTGGCTCTCGGGGCAGAATGTCCAGATCGGGATCACGGTCCCCTCCCTCCGGTTCGCCGGGTTCCTCTTCGGCGTCTTCGCAACCCTCACCTTCATGGCCTTCCTCTACTGGACGCGGACGGGCCGGGCGATCCGGGCGACCGCCCAGGACCGGGTGACGGCCGGCCTGCTCGGGGTGGACGTGCGGCGGATCAGCGCCCTCGTCTACGCGGTCTACGCCGGCCTGACGGGGATGGCCGGCGTCCTCATCGGTGCCCTCTTCTCGATCCACGCCGGGATGGGCCTCCGGTACACGACCCTCGCCTTCTTCGTCGTCGTGCTGGCCGGGATGGGTTTCGTCCCGGGAGTCATCCCGGCCGCGCTCTTCATGGGACTGCTGCAGTCCCTCACGGCGGTCTACCTCGGGAGCCGCTACGTGGGCCTCGCCCTCTTCGGGGTGTTCTACCTGACGCTGGTGGTGGCGCCGAAGGGCCTCTTCGGCCGGGGGAGCTAAGATGCGGCCCCTCCGCCTCCCCGCGCTCGGTGCCTTCCTCCTGCTCACCCTCCTGGCCCCCTTCGCCCTCAATCCGTTCTGGCTGCGGATCCTGACCGAGATTCTCCTCTGGATCGGCCTCGCCGTCTCCTGGAACATCATCGGGGGCTACACCGGCTATCTCAACTTCGGCCACGGGGCCTTCTTCGGCGTCGGGGCCTACGTCACCGCCATCGCCATGGTGCATGCCGGTCTGCCCTTCGGGGCGGGGCTCCTGCTCGGCGGCTTGGCCAGCGCGGCGCTGGCCGCCTTCATCGGCCTCCCGACGTTGCGCCTCCGCGGGGCCTACTTCGCGATCGCCACCTGGGCCTTCGCGGAGATGATCCGGCAGGTGGCGCTCCTCTTGGAGGTGACGGGCGGGGCCTTCGGCATGCGCGTCCCCGGACTGCTGGATCCGAACTTCTTCTACTACGTCATGTGGGCGGCCGTGGCCGGGACCTGCGCCATCACCTACGGCCTGATGGAGCGCTCGCGGATGGGATACAAGCTCCGGGCGATCCGGGAGCAGGAAGAGGCGGCGGAGACGCTGGGCGTGGCCACTACCCGCCTCAAGCTGGCCGCCTTTGCGCTGAGCGCGACCTTCCCCGGCGTGCTCGGCGGCATCTACGGCTACTGGACCACCTACATCCATCCGGACAGCGTGCTGTCCGGGAGCGTGACCGACCAGATGGTGGTGATGGCCCTGCTCGGAGGGCTGGGGACGGCCGTCGGCCCGATCCTGGGAGCCGTGCTGCTCCAGGCCGTGAGCCGCTTCCTCTGGCTCCAGATGGAGCAGAGCGTCCTCTATATTGTGTTTATCGGCCTCGTGATCTGCGTGGTGGTGCAGCTGCTGCCCGACGGGCTCGTCGGGTTCTGGGCGCGCCTCCGACGGCCGCAACGGGGGGGAAACGGTGCTGCTTGACGCGCGGGGCCTGGTGAAGCGCTTCGGGGGCCTCACGGCGGTCTCCGGGATGGACCTGGCCGTGGGACCCGGGACCATCGTGGGCCTCATCGGGCCGAACGGCAGCGGCAAGACCACGCTCTTCAACCTCGTGAGCGGGCTGTACCGCCTCGACGGGGGCACCGTGCTCTTCAAGGGGCAAGACGTGACCGGCCTCTCCCCCCACCGGATTGCCCGGAGGGGGCTGGGCAGGACCTTCCAGATTCCCGCCCTCTTCCGGAAGATGACGGTCGAGGAAAACCTCTGGGTCCCGGCCATTGACGAGACCTGGGGCGCGATGCGACGGCGCGCCGCCGATCTGCTGGAGTTCTTCCGCCTGACGCCCCTGCGCGATGAGCCGGCCGAGGTTCTCTCGGGCGGGCAGCAGAAGGTCCTGGAGCTGGCCCGGGCCCTCATGCGCGACCCCGATCTGCTCCTCCTGGATGAGTGCACGGCGGGGGTCCAGCCGGTGATGGTGGCGGAGCTCCTTCAGGCCATCCGGCGTCTCCGGGAGCGGGGGAAGGCTTTCGTGATCATCGAGCACAACATGGACGTGATCCAGGACCTCTGTGAGGAGATAGTCGTGATGCACGAGGGGCGTGCCATCGCGCGCGGGGATCTTTCGGCGGTAAAGCGGGACGCCGCTGTGGTGGAGGCCTACCTGGGGCGATGAGGGTCCGGCTTCTCGTCGAGGGGCTGCGGGCGGGGTACGGGACCCTGGAGGTCCTGCACGGGGTTTCCCTGGACACGGCCGGGGAGCCGGTGACGGTCGTCCTGGGGCCGAACGGGAGCGGCAAGTCCACGCTGCTCAAAGCCGTCGTGGGTGTCCTCTCCCCCTGGTCCGGGTCGGTGCGCCTGGATGGGAACGACCTCACGGGGATGCCGCCGCACCGGATCGTCCGGCAGGGGGTCACGACCCTCCCGCAGGGGGGCGGGGTCTTCCCGCGCCTGAGCGTCGAGGAAAACCTCCTGATGGGGGCCTACGTCGTCCAAGATGGGGGAGAGGTCCGGGGGCGTTTGCAGGAGGTCTTCGCGCGATTCCCCATCCTCGAGGAGCGGCGCCGGCAAGTGGCCGGCGGCCTCTCGGGCGGCCAGCAGATGCTGCTCGCCGTGGGCCGGGCCCTCATGACGCGCCCCCGCCTCATGGTCCTGGATGAGCCTTCGGCGGGCCTCGCGCCCCGCCTGGTGGAGGAGATCTTCGGCCTGATCCGGCGGCTGGCGGCAGAGGAACAGATGACCTTCCTCCTGGTGGAGCAGAGCGTGCGGCAAGCCCTTCGCGTGGCGGACCGCTGTGCGGTCCTGGTCCAGGGGGAAGTCCGATTCGCCGGGACCCCCTCGGCCCTCTCGGGCGAGGGCCAGCTCATGGACCTCTACTTCGGCCGCCGCGCCTAGGGGAACGAACCGTTGGTCGGCGGGGCACGCCGGGGTAGAATGGGCACGTCATGACGATCCTCCTGGATGGGAACAGCCTCACGCTGGAGCAGGTGGAGGCGGTGGCCCGCGGCGGGGAGCACGTTCTCCTGGCCCCCGCCGCGAGGGAGCGGGTCCGGGCCGCACGCGCGACTGTGGACGGGCTCCTTACCGCCGAGCGCCCGGTCTACGGCGTCACCACCGGCTTCGGGAAGTTGAGCGATGTCCGGATTCCTCCGGAGCAGGCGGAAGCGCTTCAGCGGAACCTCCTCCGGAGCCACGCCTTCGGGGTCGGTCCGCCGCTCGCCGAGGACGCGGTCCGGGCGAGCCTGTTGCTCCGGGCCAACGTCCTGGCCAAGGGATACTCCGGCGTCCGGCCCGAGGTGGTGGAACTGATCTGCGAGTGCCTGAACCGCGGCGTTCACCCGGTGGTCCCCGAGCAGGGGTCCGTAGGGGCGAGTGGGGACCTGGCGCCGCTCGCCCACCTGGCTCTGGTCCTCATCGGCGAAGGCGAAGCGGTCGTGGAGGGCCACCGGGCGGCGGGCGCGGCCGCCCTCGCGCAGGTCGGCCTCGCCCCCCTCACGCTCCAGGCGAAGGAGGGGCTGGCCCTGGTGAACGGGACCTGCGTCAGCGCCGGCATCGGTGCCCTGGCCCTCCGGGACGCGGAGGCGCTGGCGACCGTGGCAGACATCACCGGGGCGATGGCCGTGGAGGCTCTCCTGTGCAGCATCCGCGCCTTCGACGAGCGGCTCCAGGCCCTCCGTCCCTTCCCCGGTCAGGCCCGCTCCGCCGTGAACCTCCGCCGCCTCCTCGAGGACAGCCCCATCGTGGAGTCGCACCGCGACTGTCCCAAGATCCAGGACAACTACAGCATCCGCTGCATTCCCCAGGTCCACGGGGCGACCCGGGACGCCCTCGCCTACATCCGGCAAACCCTCACCACCGAACTCAACGCGGCCACGGATAATCCCCTCGTCTTCCCGGACACCGGCGAGGTGCTGGCCGGGGGAAACTTCCACGGGCAGCCGGTGGGCCTGGCGCTGGATGTCCTGGCCATCGCCGTCGCGGAGCTGGGCGCCATCGCGGAGCGGCGCGTGGAGCACCTGGTGAACCCGCTCCTGAGTGGCCTCGCTCCCTTCCTCACGCCGGAGCCGGGCCTGAACTCCGGTTACATGCTAGGACAGGTGACCGCAGCCGCCCTCGTCTCCGAGAACAAGCTGCTCGCCTCGCCGGCCTCCGTGGACTCTCTCCCCACCTCCGGAGGGAAGGAGGACCACGTCAGCATGAGCGCGCTTGCGGCCCGGAAGGCGGCGGCCGTCGTGACCAACGCGCGGCGCATCCTGGCCGTGGAATACCTGTGTGCGGCGCAGGGGCTGGACCTGCTCCGGCCTCTCACCCCGGCCGCGGGGACGGGGCGGGCGTACGCGCTGCTCCGGGAGCGGGTCCCGATGCTCCGGGAGGACCGGTTCCCGGGGCCCGAGCTCGAGGCGGCCGAGGAGCTGATCCGGACCGGCCGCCTGCGGGCGGCGGTCGAAGAGGCGGTCGGACCGCTCTACTGAACACAGAGGCCTGCCCTCGGGGGATCGCGATGGGGACGGCGGCGGGGAGCATGACGCGCGAAGCGATCGTGGAGCGGGTGGACCGGCGTCAGGTGGGCCCGGCCCCCCGCGGGACGCAGCGCGCGTGCAAGGGGTGGGGCCAGGAGGCGGCCCTCCGGATGCTGATGAACAACCTGGACCCGGAGGTGGGGGAACGCCCCGAGGCCCTCGTGGTCTACGGCGGCGCCGGGAAGGCCGCCCGCTCCTGGGAGGCCTACGCCCAGATCGTCCGGAGCCTGCTGGACCTGGAGGACGACGAGACCCTCCTGATCCAGTCGGGCAAGGCGGTCGGCGTCTTCCGGACCCACCCGGATGCGCCCCGCGTCCTGTTGGCCAACGCCCTGCTCGTCCCGAAGTGGGCCGACCTGGAGACGTTCCTGATGCTGGAGCGGCAGGGGCTGACCATGTACGGGCAGATGACGGCCGGCTCCTGGATCTACATCGGGACCCAGGGCATCCTCCAGGGGACCTACGAGACCTTCGCCGCCGCCGGACGGACCCACTTCGGCGGGAGCCTCCGTGGACGCCTCGCCGTGTCGGCCGGGTTAGGCGGGATGGGCGGGGCCCAGCCGCTGGCCGTGACGATGAACGATGGGGTCTTCCTGGGGATCGAGGTGGACCCTGCCCGCATCGTGCGGCGGATCAAGACCGGCTACTGCGACCGGATGACCGCGGACCTGGAGGAAGCGCTGGCGTGGGTGGAGGAGGCGAAGGAGGCCGGGCGATCTCTCTCCGTCGGGTGCGTCGGGAACGCCGCCGAGGTCCTGCCAGCCCTGGTCGAGCGCGGGGTCGTCCCGGACCTCCTCACGGACCAGACGGCGGCCCACGATCCCCTGAACGGGTACATTCCTCGTGGCTTCACCCTGCAGGAAGCTGCTGCCCTCCGGGAGCGGGACCCGCAGGCCTACATCCGGGAGGCCTCGGCCTCGATCGCCGCGCATGTCCGCGCGATGCTCGTGCTCATGCGGCGGGGCGCCGTCACCTTCGAGTACGGGAACAACCTCAGGGCCCAGGCGAAGCAGGCGGGGGTGGAAGACGCCTTCGGTTTTCCCGGGTTCGTCCCGGCGTACATCCGCCCCCTCTTCTGCGAGGGGAAGGGGCCGTTCCGGTGGGTGGCCCTCTCGGGGGACCCGCAGGACATCGCGGCCACGGATGCGGCCGTCGCGGCCGCCTTCCCCCGGGATCAGGCCCTCCAGCGTTGGCTGCGCCTCGCCCGGGAGAAGGTCCATTTCCAGGGTCTGCCGGCGCGCATCTGCTGGCTCGGGTACGGGGAGCGGGCCGAGGCCGGCCGGGTCTTCAACGACCTGGTCCGCCGGGGCGCGGTGCGGGCGCCGATCGTCATCGGCCGCGACCACCTGGATGCCGGGTCCGTGGCGTCGCCGTATCGCGAGACCGAGGGGATGCGGGACGGCTCGGATGCCATCGCCGACTGGCCCGTCCTGAATGCGCTCCTCAATGCCGTGAGCGGGGCGACCTGGGTGGCGGTCCACCACGGGGGCGGGGTCGGGATCGGCTACTCGCTGCACGCCGGGATGGTGGTGGTGGCGGACGGGACGCCCGAAGCCGGTGCGCGCCTCACGCGCGTCCTCACTACCGACCCCGGGCTCGGTGTCATCCGGCACGCCGACGCCGGCTACGAGCAGGCGGTGGAGGTGGCGCGCCGTCGCGGCCTGAAGATCCCCGGGGTGACGGCATGAGCCTCCCCGTTGCCGACCTCGTCGTCACCGACGTGGCCGAGCTGGTGACGGCGGAGCCGGGGCTTGGGGAGGGGCCGCTCGGCATCATTCGCGACGGGGCGGTGGCCGTCTCCGGGGAGCGCATTCTCTGGGTGGGTAGGGCCCGGGAGCTGCGGCGGGCCGTGGCGGTCGAGGGGGGGACACGCCTTCTGGAAGCGCAGGGGGGGACCGTCTGCCCCGGCTTCGTGGACTCCCACACCCATCTTCTCTTCGCCGGCTCCCGGGAGAGCGAGTTCGCCGCCCGATGCGGCGGCGCGACCTACCAGGAGATCGCCGCGGCTGGCGGTGGCATCCAGGCCACGGTTCGCGCGACCCGGGGGGCGTCCCCCGGGGAGCTGTTCCGCCTGGGGTGGGATCGCCTCGCCTCCTGCCTCTGCCACGGGAGCACCACGGTCGAGGTCAAGAGCGGCTACGGCCTTTCCCCGGAGAGCGAGCTCACGAGCCTCCGGGTCCTCCGGCGCCTCGCGGCCGCGCACCCGGCCGACGTCGTCCCCACCTTCCTTGGCGCCCACGCCGTCCCTCCCGAGTTCGCCTCCCGCCGCGGCGCCTACGTGGACTCCGTGGTGGACGAGATGCTCCCCGCGGTCGCCGCCGAGGGGCTCGCGGAGTTTTGCGATGTCTTCTGCGAGCAGGGCTACTTCACGGCGGCCGAGAGTGAGCGGATCCTGCGGGCGGCGATGGGCCGAGGCCTGAAGGCGAAGATCCACGCCGACGAATTTCACGCGTCCGGGGGGGCCGAGGCGGCGGCGGCGGTCGGTGCCACATCGGCCGACCACCTCCTCTGCGTGACCGAGGAGGGGATCCGGGCCCTGAAGGCGGCGGGCGTCGTCACCACCCTCCTCCCGGGGACGGCCAGCTTCCTCGGCCTCGGGCGCTACGCCCCGGCGCGGGTGATGCTTGCCGCCGGCCTGACGGTCGCCCTGGCCACCGACTTCAACCCCGGCACCTGCATGACCGAGAGCATGCCCCTGATCATCCATCTGGCCTGCACGCAGATGCGGATGGGTCCCGGGGAGGCGCTGATCGCCGCCACGATGGGAGGAGCCGCGGCGCTGGCCCGGACGGCGAGCGTCGGCTCGCTCACGCCCGGCAAGCAGGCGGATATTCTTCTCCTCGACTGCGCCAACCACCTCCACCTGCCCTACCACGTCGGGATCAACCCGGTCCGGACCGTCGTGAAGCGCGGGCGTGTCGCGGTGGAGAACTGGCATCTCGCCGCGCCCCGGCCGGAGGGTGCGTGAGTGCCCGCCTGGGGGTGGTGGCGGACGACCTGACCGGGGCCAACGCCGTCGGCGCCCAGCTGGCCGAGCTCCACCTGCCGAGCATCGTGACGGCGGATCCGGCAGCGCTGACCGCGGTCCCGGCCGACCTGCCCGCGGCGGTCCTCGATGTGGACAGTCGGGCGGACTCCCCCGAGCAGGCCGCCGCCAAGGTTCGGGGGGCGGTCGGCGCCCTCAGGAGCTGGGGGGCAGACATCTTCTATAAGAAGACCGATTCCACGCTCCGCGGGAACCTGGGGGCCGAGCTGGACGCCTTCCGGGAGGCGACCGGAACCGGAATCCTCCCGTTCCTTCCTGCATCGCCCCTCAATGGCCGGGTGACCGTGGACGGGGTCCAGTTGGTGGAGGGCCGCCTGCTCGCCGAGACGCCCATCGCCCGCCGCGCTATCCCGCCCCTCCTCGACTCCGCCGTCGCTGCGATCCTCGCCCGGCAGAGCCGGGCCGCGGTGGCCGCGATCCCCCTCGCGACGATCCGCAGCGGGTGCGACGTGCTTCAGGCGGCCGTCCGCGAGGCCGCAGGACGCGGCCAGGTGGTCCTCTGCGACGCGGTCACGATGGCTGACGTGGCGGCTGCCGCCGCGGCCTGCGTGAAGGGAGGCCTCGGTGGGGCAGCCGCCGGGGGCGTGGAGTTCTGCCAGGAGCTGGCCCGCCTCCTCCTCCCGCGGCCGGCCGCGCCTGTTTTGCTCGTGGTCGGGAGCCTTGAGGAGGTGAGCGACCGGCAGGTGACCCACCTCCTGGCGGGGGGCGGGACGCTCCGGTTCGCGGGTGAGGCCGCGGCCCTCCTCACGGCGGCGGGGTGCCACGCGGGGGAGGTGGCGGTGGCCGGACTCGCCTGCCGGGCGGCGACCGAGGGGCGGGACCTGCTCTTGCGAACGCGCGCTGATCTCGAGGCGAGCGAAGCCGCGTTCCGGGCGGGACGGGCACGGGGGCTCGGGGCGGAACAGACGCGCCGGGCCGTCGCCGAGGGGCTCGGGAGGCTCGCCGCGGCCGCCGCAGCCGCGGTCCCTCTCGGGGGTTTCGTCCTCGTCGGCGGCGACACGACCGCGGCCGTGTACCGGGCGCTCGGGGCGGCGGGAACCCTCATCGAGGGGGCCCTGGCCCCCTCGATCCCCGTCGGGCGGCTCCGGGGCGGACGGTACGCTGGCCTTCCGGTGATCACGAAACCGGGGGGCTGGGGGGAGGAGGGAGTCCTGGTGGCGGCGGTGCGGGCGCTCCGGCGGGCAGGCCCCCCGGCCCCGGCGCCGGCCGCCTCGGCCCGCGGAGTGTGAGGCGCCGCACAGATCGGTCGGGCACTTCAGGGGAGCGTCGTCGGAAGGGGGGAAGCGCCTTGACGGTTCTGGGTCCGGCTGCTAGCCTCAGGGATTATTCGGGGTCAGATCCCAACATGAACGAGGTCTTCTTATTATGTCTTTTCTGCTCGATCGTCTGGAAACCTGGCTCACCCTCCTCGCCTGGACCCGGGGCACGGCAGGCTGGCTAAGGGCCGTGCGGCAGGGCCCGGCCCGCGCGCCGGCCGGCGCGCCGACCCGCCCCCGACCCGCCCCCACGGGCCCGATCGCGCTTCCTACCGTTCATGCCGTGGAGCGGGGTCTCGCGGAGGCCCGGGCGGCCCTCCTCGGCCTGCAAGCGCCCGAGGGGTACTGGCTCGGGCTCCTCGAAGCCGACGTCACGATCACGGCCGAATACTGCCTGCTGCAGCACCTGCTCGGGCGCGTGGAGACGCGGCGGGAGCGGAAGGCCGTTGCCCACATCCGGGACCTCCAGCTGCCGGAGGGGGGGTGGAGCATCTACCCCGGTGGCCGGAGCGACCTCAGCGCCACTGCGAAGGCCTATTTCGCCTGCAAGCTGGCTGGGGTCTCTCCGGAGGAGCCCTGGATGCGCCGGGCGCGCCAGGTGATCCTGGATCTGGGGGGCCTCAGCCAGGTCAACGTCTTCACCAAGATCACCCTCGCCCTCTTCGGGCAATACGACTGGGAAAAGATCCCCTGCATGCCGGCCGAGATCTTGCTCCTGCCGCCCCGGGCGCCGTTCAGCATCTACCAGATGTCGTACTGGTCGCGGACGGTCCTGGTCCCCCTCCTGGTCCTCTTCCACTACCGGCCGATCCACGTCCTGCCCCCTGCCCTCGGCCTGGACGAACTCGTCCGAGGCTCCCGGGAGCGGACGGGGCTCGAGCGGGCCTCCCAGCTCCTCAGCCTGAAGAGCGCATTTGTCCTCCTGGATCGCCTCGTCCACCTCTACGACCGGTACCATCTGGCGCGGTGGCGCAGGGCCGCCCTCGAGCGGGCGGAGGCGTGGCTCGTCGCCCGCGCGGAGGTGCCGGGAGGCCTGGGGGGCATCTACCCGGCCATGGCCAACGCCGTCCTCGCGCTCCGCTGCTTGGGGTACTCCGAAAAGCATCCCCTCGTGCAGCAGGGGATCACGGCCCTTGATGCCCTGGTCGCGGAGGGACCGGATCGGCTGCAGGTGCAGCCCTGCCTTTCGCCGGTCTGGGACACGGCCCTGGCCATCCACGCGCTCCTCGAGTCCGGGGTGGCTGCCGACGACCCCACCCTGGTCCGGGCCGGGGAGTGGCTGCTCGCGCGCCAGGTCCGGGTCTCCGGGGACTGGCAGATCAAGCGGCCGGGGCTGGAACCCGGGGGCTGGCCGTTCCAGTTCAGCAACGACTTCTATCCGGACAACGACGACACTGCAGTCGCCTTGATGGCCCTGGCCCGGCTGCGCCTTCCCGATGGCACGCAGCAGGAGGAAGCGCTCCAGCGCGGACTGGCCTGGCTCCTGGGCATGCAGGGGGAGGACGGGGGCTGGGGCTCCTTCGATGCCGATAACAACCGGCTCTGGCTAAACAATATCCCGTTCGCCGACCACGGCGCGCTGCTCGACCCCAGTACCGAGGATCTGACGGGCCGCGCTCTCGATGCCCTGGGGTACTTGGGCTACGGCGGCGACTTCCCCCCGGCCCGCCGGGCCCTCCACTTCCTGCGGGCGACCAAGGTGCCGGGCGGTGGATGGTACGGCCGGTGGGGCGTGAACTACATCTACGGGACCTGGTCGGTGATGCGGGGCCTGAAGGCCATCGGGGAACCGCTGGATCGACCCTACGTGCAGCAGGCGCTCGACTGGCTCGAGGCGGTCCAGAACCCCGATGGGGGATGGGGGGAGTCCTGCGAATCCTACGCCGATCCCGCCGGGGCCGGGACCGGGCCGAGCACCCCGAGCCAAACGGCCTGGGCTGTCATGGCCCTCGTGGGGGGCGGTCGGGCGCGGGGGGAGGCGGTCGCACGGGGGGTCGGCTACCTGCTTCGGACCCAGGAGAGCACTGGGCGGTGGAGCGACCCGGTCTTCAACGGAACCGGCTTCCCCCGGGTCTTCTACCTGCGGTACCACCTGTATCCGACCACCTTCCCCCTCTGGGCCCTGGCAGCCTACCGGAACGCCATGCGGGAGGCGGACTGATGGAAGGGGTCGGGCTCCTGTGGGGAACTCTGGTCCTCCGGCCCTACGTCTTCCTTTTCCTGGGGCTCGCCCTCGTGGCTGCCGCCGCGGAGCAGGGGCTCCGGCGGGCGCTTCGGTTCGCGGGGATCGTATGGGCCACGGCCTTCCTGGCCGAGTTCGCCTCGACCCGGATCGGGGTCCCGTTCGGATTCTATGAGTACACGGGGGCGACGATCGGAAAGGAGCTCTACCTGAGCAATGTCCCCGTCATGGATTCCCTCTCTTTCATCTTCCTGGCCTACGGGGCGGCCAGCCTGGCGCGGCTGTACCGGGCGCCCCGGGGGACGGCCTTGCGGGCGTGGCGGGAGGGGGTGCCCCCGCTCTTCCCGGCCGGCGGGGCGAGGGGGGCGGTCCTCCTGGGGGCAACCCTGTTCATGCTCGCCGATGTCGTCATTGATCCCGTCGCCCTGCAGGGGGAGGACTGGTTCCTGGGGCAGATCTACCGGTACCCCGAGGGCGGGATCTACTTCGGCGTGCCGCTCGCCAATTTCGCCGGCTGGTTCCTGGTGGGGCTCGTGGGTCTCGGGCTGAACGCCTGGTGCGACCGGCGTGCGGGTCCCCGGGCCGCTCCCGAATGGGCCCGGAGCTGGCCGTACCAGGGGCTGTACGGACCCACGCTGTTCGGCCTCGTTCTCGCCTTCAACCTGGCCGTCACCGCCGGCATCGGCCTGTGGCGGCTCTGCGCTGTGAGCACCGGGGTCACCGGATGCCTGGGCCTTGCCGCTGCGTCGCGCCTGGGGGTCGCCGCTCCCCGCCTCGGGGCCGGGAGCGCGGCGCGGGCGGCCGGCGGGCCAGGATGGGAGGTGCGGCGATGAGCGTCCCGCTCAGCCAGAAAGTGGCCGTCATGCGCTACCTGACCCGGATGCGCAGGAACGGCGCAGAGAAGTACCCATGGGTCCTGATGCTGGAGCCCACGCACCGCTGCAACGTCTCCTGCGACGGCTGCGGCCGAATCCGGGAGTACGCCGACACCATGCACCTGAACATGAGCCTGGAGGAGTGCCTGGCCGCCGTGGACGAGTGCCCGGCGCCGGTGGTCTCCATCTGCGGCGGGGAGCCGACGATCTATCCGCACATCGCGGACCTGGTGAAGGGCTGCGTCGCCCGGGAGCGCTTCGTCTACCTCTGCACGAACGCGCTCACCCTGAAGCGGACGCTGGACCGCTACCCGAAGGACGCGCACTTGATTTTCAATATCCACCTGGACGGACTGGCGAAGACCCACGACATGGTCATGAACCTCCCCGGGGCTTTCCAGCGCGCCACCGACGCCCTGATCGCCGCCAAGCAGGACGGCTACCGGGTCTGCACCAACACCACGGTCTTCAAGGAGTCGGACCCCCAGGAGATCATCGAGCTGTGCCGGTACCTCCAGGGTCTCGGGGTGGAGGGGATGCTCCTCTCCCCGGGATTCTCCTACACGGCCGTGAAGGCCGACATCTTCCTGGAGCGGGAGAAGATCAAGGAGACCTTCCGGATCATCTGGGAGGGGGTGAAGGACCTCAGCCTCGGGAATACCCCCGTCTACTGGGATTTCCTTCGGGGGGAGAAGGAGCTCCAGTGCACCGCCTGGGCCAACCCCACCCGCAACCCGAACGGGTGGAAGGGGCCGTGCTACCTCATCACCGACGCCCACCACAAGACCTTCCAGGGTCTCATCCAGGACACCCCCTGGGAGAAGTACGGGACGGGGCGGGACCCCCGCTGCGCCCAGTGCATGGTCCACTGTGGGTATGAGGCGAGTGCGATCCAGGCGGCGGGCGAGAGCCTGAGGGACACCTGGAAGATGTTCAAGTGGAGCTTCCTCTCCTAGTGCTACTGCAGCGAATTGTCCCTCATGCTCGACGGCCGGGGTGCCGGGCCAAATGACGAGCATCATGAGGCCCGAGGGAGGAGGCGGCCGGAGGCGTACGCGGTTTGTACGTTGAGGACCGCCGACGACCGAGAACGAAGTGAGGCGAAGTTAGTTGGCCCGGGACTAGGGGGAGGCTCCGGCCCGACCGTCCTCCTCTGCGCGGCGACGGCGTTCGAGGCCCGCCTCCTGGGCCAGTCGGTCGGGTGCGCGCCGGGGCGCCGGCAGGAGGCGCACCCGGGTCCGCGGATCGTCCTGATCCAGGTGGGAGTGGGCGTGGCCCGCCCGCCCGCCCTTCCTCCCCCCGGAGTGCCGAGTTCCGTCACCGCGCTGCTGAGCGTGGGGCTGTGCGGCGGCCTCGCGCCTGCGGCAGCGCCCGGGACGGTGGTGGTGGCCACGGCGGTCCAGGATGCGGACGGTGGAAAGTCGCCGTGCCATGCCGGGTGGGTGGCACTGGCGGGCCGGGCGGCGGCCGAGGCCGGGATCCCGGTCCTGGGGGGTCCCCTCCTGTGGAGCCCTCGCTTACTTCTGGGCGTGGAGGAGAAGCGGGCGGCGGCCGCGACGGGGGCGGTGGCGGTGGACATGGAGAGCGGTCCCCTCTCCCGTCTCGCGGCCGGGCGGGGGTTGCTCTTCGCCGCCGTGCGGGTCGTCCTGGACGGACCGGAAGACCGGCTCCCGCGCTCCCTCCCGGGGCTGATCGGGCCCGGGGGGGACATGGGGAGCGGGCGCTTCCTCGCGCTCCTCTTGAGGAGGCCGATCCTGGCGGTTTCGCTCCTGGCTCTGGCCGGAAGGGGGAGGCGGGCGCTCGGCGCCCTGGGGAGAGTCCTGGCCAGCATGTTGGCCGAGCCGCAGGGCTGAGGCAGAAGGGTGGGGTGTCGTGGACTGGGAGACCCACATCGTTTTAGCCGGGAAGCTCCTGGAGGCGTGCGCCCTCCCGAAGGGCGCGGCGATCTACTCCGTCCTGCCGGTCATCGACATCGAGCCGATCCACTACCACCGGCAGTACGCTCACCTGCTGGCCAATCAGCCCCTGATGGTCGAGATCGCCGGCGACATCTTCGCCACGCCGGAGTGCCGCACCCGGGACTTCCCCGCCCTCCGGCGGCGGATGGCTGCCGTCGTGACCGACTTGGAGGCGGCCGCCGCGGCCGCGCAGACGGATCCCACCGCCTCCCCCTTCGAGAAGCTGGAGGCCCGCAACCGGGCCTATTTCACCCGCCGGATCGCCGAGGATGCGGAGCACTTCATCACGACGGAGCTGGCCGGCGCGGTGAAGGTGCTGGGGCCGGAAGCCGCTGAGATCAGCACCGACCGGCTGGCGGCCTCCCTCAGCCTGGTCAGCCACACCTACTTCGACACCTTCAACAATCCGGTGGGCGTGTTTCTCCCCCTTGCCGCCAACTACTCGGCCCACTGGGACCTCTTCGCGAGCATTGACTACCTGGAGTACAAGGCGTCCTTCTACCGCCCGGACGTGATCCGCCCGTTCCGCCGCGCCATGCATGACAGCGACGTCTGGCGGCGGGCGTTCCCGGGTGAGGAGGAGGCCGAGGGGGGCGGCCGCGGCGCAAAAGCCGCCGAGGGGAGTCCTCCCTACGATGCAGCCGCCCTCATCAAGGCGATGATCCAGCGGCTGGGGGCGCTGGCCCCGGGCATCTCCCCCGCGAGCGTGGAGATGGCGATCCGGAACTTCCTGGCGACGATCGGCCTCGCGCAGGTCGTCCCATCGGACCGGGAGCTCCGCTTCTGCCGGGCGCTCGAGGCCGAGATCCGGGAGCGGGTCCGGACCCTCTTCCCCCGGAACTGAGGCGCGGGGTTTTCATGGACCTCACGACGCACCTCGTCCTCGCCGGTCGCCTCCTGGAGGCCTGCAACCTCCCCGAAGGGGGCGCGCTCTACGCTGTCCTCCCGGAGATGGACGTGAGGCCCGCCCACTACCACCGGCAGTTCGCCAATATTCTCCTGTATCAGCCGACGATCATTGATGCGGCGATCGAGATCCTGAGGCGCCCCGAGGCGAGGACGCGCGACTTCGCCGCCCTCCGGACCGCCCTGGCCCCCGCCCTGGCCGATCTGGCGGCCGAGCGGGACCGCCTCCGGGCGGGCCGGCCGACGGAGAAGGGAGCGGTCCGCGAGGCCGGGAACCGCCACTACTGCGTCAGCCGCCTGCTCGAGGACCTGGAGACGTTCTTCGCGGAGCTGGACCGGGCCGTTCCCTCCCTGGGCCCGGGAATCCTGGAGGTGAGCACGGACCGAATGGCCGCCGCGGTGGCCTTCCTCAGCCATACCTACTTCCTGACGTACACGTATCCTCCCATGCCGTTTCTCCCCTTCTCCCCCATGGCCGCGCAGCAGGTCGCGTTCGTGGAGGCGGTAGATTACTTCGAGTTCACGGGCGTCTTCGCCCGCCCCGGGCACCCCGAGGCGGAGGCGTTCCGGCGGGCGCTCCTCACGGCGCGCGACCTCTGGGACCTCGCGGTCCCCGCCGCCGACGAGCCCGACCCGGTCATCCGACGCCGGATGCTGGAGCAGGACGGCAAACCCCTGCAGCCCGTGGCCCTCGTGAAGGCCATGATCGAGCGGCTCGGGGCGCTGTGCCCCGGCATCGAGCACGCCGCCGTCGAGAAGGGGGTCCAGCTCTACCTCCGGTACCTGGGGTGCGTCCAGGTGGTCCACGCCGACCGGGAGCACCGGTTCCTGCGCCGCCTGGAGGCGGGGATCCTCCGCGCGGCGGCCGCCCGCTTCGGGTGGAGGCGGGGGCGGGCATGAGCGTCCCGGGGGCCGCCTTCGTGGGCGAGCTGAAGCGCCACGGATTTGACTTCTTCACCGGCGTCCCCTGCTCGTTTCTGACGGCGATCCTCGATCGCCTGCAGGCGGAAGGCTACCGGGCCGCGGTCCGGGAGGACGTGGCGATCGGTCTGGCCGCCGGGGCCTACCTCGCCGGGCGCCGGCCCGTCGCCCTGATGCAGAACTCGGGCCTGGGGGTCTCCCTGAACGCGCTGGCCTCGCTGAACCTCATCTACCGGATTCCCGTGCTCCTCGTCGTCAGCCTGCGGGGCTATCAGATAGAAGACGCACCGGAGCACTGGGTCATGGGGGAGATCACCCCCCGACTCCTGGAGACCGTGCGGATCCCCTACCGGATCGTGGGGGAAGCCACCTACGTGGAGGACTGCGCCGTCATGGCGAGGGTCTGCCGGGAGGAGCGGTTGCCGGCCGCTCTCCTCATCCGGCGGGGGATGGTGGCGTGACCCGGGCCGAGGCCGTTGCCGCCGTCCGGGCCGTGCTCACCGACGAGGTGGTCGTTCACGCCAACGGGGCGATCTGCCGGGAGTCGTTCGCCGTGGGGGATCGGCCCGGCAACTTCTACATGATCGGCTCCATGGGGCTCGCCGCCTCCATCGGACTCGGGGTGGCGCTCGCGCGCCCGGAGAAGCGGGTGGTCGTCCTCGACGGGGACGGGAACGTTTTCATGGGCCTCGGGACGCTGGCGATGGTGGCCGCCGAGGGCCCCCGGAACTTCCTCCACGTGGTCCTCGACAACGGGACCTACGGCTCCACGGGGAGCCAGCCCACCCATTCGCGGCAGGTCCCGCTGGAGGAGGTCGCGCGGGGCTGCGGATACCGGCGGGCGCTGCGCGTGGCGGAGCGGGAGGCCTTGGTGGCCGCCGTCCGGGAAATCCAAGGACAGCCCGGGCCGGTCTTCCTCCTGGTGGAGGTGAGCCCGGAGGAGTCGGCGGGTCTCCCGCGCGTTCCGCTCCCTCCGGAGGAGATCGCCGACCGGGTCCGGGGCTACCTGGCCGGGGGGTAGGAGAGCAGTGGTCACGGTCGTGGCGACCAAGCCGGAGTGCCTGACCCAGTGGTTCTCGCGTCCTCTCACGCGCCTGCTCCTCCAGACCCCCCTCACGCCGAACCAGGTGACGGCGGGAAACCTCCTGGTGGGCCTGGCTGCCCTCGGCGGTCTCGCCGCAGGCACCACCGGGTGGGCCCTGGCGGGAGCGCTCCTCCTCCAGGGCTACTATGTCCTGGACCACTGCGACGGGGAGGTGGCCCGGGCCCGGGGCCTCACGAGCCCGGCCGGCTTCTGGTTCGACCGTGGGGCGGACGTGGTAGTCCATACGCTCCTGTTTCCGGCCCTGGCCATGGCGGAGAGCCAGCGGACCGGTACGGTGAGGCCCCTCTGGCTTGGGGGAGTCGCCGCCCTCGCCATCGCGGCGGTCTTCGGCGCCTTCGCCCGGCAGCGCCTCGGGGTCCCGTCGCGCTTGCCGGCGGCGCCCGGCCGGGCCCCCCGGCTCCGGCGCGCCCTCCAGTGGCTGGCGGCGGGGGACTTCTCCCTGTTGGTCCTCCTGGTCGTCCTGCTGGGCCTCACGCAGCCGCTCCTGTGGGCCGCGGCCATCGGGGCGCCGCTCTACCTGGTGGCTATTGTTTTCCTGGGGCTGGAGGACCCCGGCGGATGAGGGGCCTCAAGGGGGCGCTCTTCCTCCTGGGTCTCTCCCTCCTCGGGCTGATCCTGTGGCGGGTCGGCTTCGGCCCGGTCCTGGCGGCGCTCCAGCCCATCGGCTGGGGGGTTGTCGTTCTCATCGTGGCTTACCTTCCGGTCTGGATCCTGGATACCCTCGGCTGGAGGTTTGCGTTTCCGGCCGGCTCCCCCCGCGTCCCCCTGCTGCGCCTCCTTCGCATCCGGCTCTCGGGGGAGGCCTTCAACGTCCTCACGCCGACCCTGGACGTGGGCGGGGAGGCGGTGAAGACCCTGCTCCTGAGGCGGGAGGGGGTCCCGACGGTCCAGGCTCTGGCCTCCGTGGTCGTGGCCAAGACCAGCCTGGCCGTGGCGGAGGTCTTCTTCCTCCTCGCCGGCCTGGGGGTGGCGATGCAGACGTTTGCCCTCCCGGTCGCCCTCCAACGCGGCATCGGGCTCTCCCTGCTCGTGGGAGGTGCCGGGGTGGTGACCTTTCTCCTGCTCCAGCGCCGGGGCCTCTTCGGCTCGGTGGCGGCCCTCTCCCGGCGTCTCGGTCTCGCCCGCCGGTTCTGGCGGGAGCAGGCCGCGGCCGTGGCCGCGCTCGATGAGACCCTCCGGGCCTACTACGCTCGGCCGGGCCGCGGGGCCCTCTCCGTGGCCTTTCACTTGCTGGGCTGGCTGGCGGGGGTCCTCGAAGTCGTTCTCATCCTCCGGTTCCTGGACCTGCCGGTCACGGCGGCTTCCGCACTGGCGCTCGAGGCGGGCCACCAGCTTTTCCGCGCCGCCGCCTTCTTCATCCCGGCCAAGCTGGGGGCGCAGGAGGGGGGAAGCCTGATCGTGTTCTCGGCGCTGGGGTTCCCTGCGGCAGTGGGCGTGGCGGTGAGCCTCCTCCGGCGGGTCCGGGAGCTGGCCTGGGTCGCGCTGGGTCTGCTCCTGCTGGCTGGAGGGAGCGGAGGGACGCTTCTCCTCGGGGAGGTCGGGCGGCCGTGAAGGCGGTCATCCTGGCGGCGGGACAGGGCAATCGGTTGGGAGAGATGGGCCGGGAAGGCCCCAAGTGCCTCCTCCGGTTCGGGGGGGAGACGCTCCTCAGCCGGATGCTCCGGAGCCTCGCGGGGCTTCACCTGGAGCCGGTCATCGTGGTGGGGTTCCTGGCCCATCTGGTCCGGGAGGAGGCGACGCGGGCCCTGCCCGGCACGCCGCTCTGCTTCGTCCACAATCCGGCGTACCGGGCGGGGAATCTCCTTTCGACCTGGGCGGCGCGGGAGCACCTGGAAGGCCCGGCCCTCCTGATGGACGCCGATGTGCTCTTCCACCCGGAGATCCTCCGGCGCCTCACCGCCTCACCCCACGCGGACTGCTTCCTCCTGGACCGGCACTTCGAGCCCGGCGAGGAGCCGACCCATGTGGCCGTGGATGGTGGGCGGGTGACCGACTTCCGGCGCAACATCCGGGAGCCCCACGAACTGATCGGGGAGTCGGTCGGGTTCTTCAAGCTCTCGGCGGCGGCGGCGGCCGACCTCGTCCGGACGCTGGGGGACTTCGTGGCCCGCGGGAGCCGGGAGGCCTCCTACGACGACGCCCTCCGGGAACTCCTGCCGCGGCACCGGTTCGCCGCCGAGGACGTCACCGGGCTGCCCTGGACCGAGATCGACTTCCCCGAGGACGTCGCGGCGGCGGCGCGCCTTTCCATCGAGGTGGACGCCGCCCGCGTGGGAGCCCAGCGATGAGGGAGTTTGTCCTCCTCAATCCTGGCCCGGCCAACACCACCGAGACCGTCCGCCGGGCGCTGGTCACGCCGGACCTCTGCCACCGGGAGGAGGAGTTCTTCGCGGTGATGCGGGAGGTCCGGGAGGAGCTGACCCGGCTGGCCGGGGGGGAAGGGACTCACCGGACCGTGATCCTCACCGGCTCCGGCACGGCGGCGCTGGAGGCCACGATCTGCTCCGTGCTCGAGGAGGGACGGGCCCTCCTGGTCATCGACAACGGCGTCTACGGCGATCGGATCCGCCGGATGGCCGAGGCGCACCGGATCCCCCATCACGTCCTGAAGACCGAGTGGACGGAGCCGCCCCGCCTCGCCGACCTGGATGCGGCCCTGCGGGCCCATCCCGACGTCAGCCACGTCGCCGTCGTGCACCACGAGACCACCACGGGCCTCCTGAATCCGGTCCGGGCGATCGGGGAGCTCACGGCGCGCCACCAGCGCGGTCTCATCGTGGACGCCATGTCCTCCTTTGTGGGGGAGCCGCTGGACGTGAAGGGGGACCGGATCGAGTTTTTGGTGAGCAGCGCCAACAAGTGCCTCCAGGCGATGCCCGGGCTCAGCTTCGTGATCGGGAAGCGAGCCGTCCTGGAGGTCCTGCGGGATCGCCGGCCCCGCAGCGTGTACCTCGATCTCGGGACGCAGTTCGCGCTGCAGGAGCGGGACGATACGCCTTTCACCCCCGCCGTCCAGCTCTTCTTCGCCCTCCGGCAGGCCCTCCGGGAACTCCGGGCCGAGACGGTGGCCGCCCGGCAGCACCGCTACAGGGAGTCCGCCCGCCGGCTCCGGGAAGGGATGGAGGCGCTCGGGTTCCAGATCCTCCTTCCCCCGCAGCACCGCGCGAGCACCCTGACCACCTTCCGGCTGCCGAAGGGCCTCACCTACCCAGAGCTCCACGACGCGCTCAAGCTCCGGGGCTTCGTCATCTATGCCGGCCAGGGCGGTCTCCGCGAGCACGCCTTCCGCGTCGCCAACATGGGGACCCTCACCCCCGCCGACATGGACCGGGTGCTGGCGGCGTTCGGGGAGGTCCTGGCCGAGCGCGGGACCCCGCGCGTGACCGTTTGAGGGGAGAAGGGTGTCGCCAGAGGGGAGGCCCATGGGGCGGAACGAGGGTCAGGCGGACAGCCTGGGGCAGGCGGTGGCGGCGGCCGTCCGGGCGCTCGACTTCGAGCAGGTGCGCCGAGCGTACTGGGAGCAGAACGAGTTCGTTTTCCTCGAGCGCTTCCTCCCCGCCGCGGTGGTGGCCGAGCACCTGGTCCCCCGGGTCGAACGCCTCAGACCGCACGTGCACCGCTCCTACATCCCACGGTTCAAGAAGGGGGGCAGCATCAGCGCCTACACGCTCCGCGAAGAGGCCCCCGCGTTCTTCGAGGTGTACCGCTCGCCGGCGTTCGTCGATTTCCTGAGCCGGCTGGTGGATGCGCGCCTGAGCCTCTGCCCCCCGAACGATCCGCATGCCTGCGCACTCTACTTCTACACCGAGCCCGGCGATCACATCGGCTACCACTACGACACGTCCCACTACAAGGGTGCGCGGTACACGGTGCTGATGGGCCTGGTGCAGCGCTCCGAGCACTGCCGGCTGGCCTACCAGCTCCACAAGGACGTCCCCGGGCGGGAGACCAGGGAAGTCCAGGTCGCGACGGAGCCCGGCTCGATGGTGATCTTCAACGGCGATAAGCTCTGGCACGCCATCACCCCCCTCGGCGATGGGGAGGAGCGGGTGAGCCTGACCCTCGAGTACGTGACGAACCCGGCGATGGCGCCCCACAAGCGACTTCTCTCGAACCTGAAGGACGCCTTTGCCTACTTCGGCGTCCGGGCCCTGCTGCGGGGACGCCGGTGAGGCCAGTGGCCCCGGTCGGACGGCTTGCCGGAGGAGCATGCGGGTGGCCGGAGGCAGCGTCGTGAGCGGCAGGCTCCGACTCCAGCTCGGCGCAACGGCGGTCGCGGCCTGGTGGGCCCTGGGAGGGGCCGGGCCCGGCTTCGCCTCCCCCCCGCCGGGAGCCGCGGTGCGCACGCTCGTAGAGGAGGTGCGGGGGGTCCTGGACGACCCGGCGCTCCAGGGAGCGGGGCAGACGGAGAGCCGGGACGCCAAGATCCGGGAGCTGCTGGCGGCCCGCTTCAACCTTGCGGCGATGGCGGCCGAGGCGCTGGGGGAGCACCTGGCCCCCCGGACGCCGGCGGAGCGGCGGGAGTTCACCCGCCTCTTCGGCGAGCTGTTCACCCGGGCCTACACCCGCCTGGTCGTCACCTTCCTGACGGAGGCGGCGATGGAGTACGGGGCGGAGGAGGTCCAGGACGGGACGGCCACCGTGCAGACCGGGGTGGTCAATCGGCGGGGGGACCGCCTCCCCGTCGCCTACCGCCTGGAGCGGGCGGGGGAGGCCTGGGAGCTGCGGGACGTGGTCATCGACGGCGTCAGCATCGTGGAGAACTACCGGGTGCAGTTCCACAAGATCATTGCGGCGTCATCCTACGAGACCCTGGTCAAGCGGCTGCGCACCAAGCGGGAGGAGGTGAGCGCCGGCAGCGGACCCCCGCAGTAGGCGGCGCCCCGGCCGCGGGATCCGCCGCCTCCCCCTCCGCCAGGTGCCGGGAGGGAACCGATGGCACCGATGCGAGGGCTCGATCTGCGGGGGGTCCTCCCCGCCGCCGGCCTCTGCCTCCTCCTGCTGGGCGTCCCCGCGGCGCACCCCGCAGCAGGTGAGGAGCCGGTCCGGCTCACCCTGGAGGACGCGGTCCGGCGGGCGGTCGCGCGGAGCGGCGAGGTCCGGGGGGCCACCTTTGGCCTGGAGGCGGCCCGGAGCCGGGTGGCCCAGGCGGATGCCGGCCGGTATCCGCAGCTCGAATTCACGGCGATCACCGGTCCCTCCCCCCGGGCCCGGGGGAATCAGGTCTCCTCCCCCGACAGCACCAGCAGTCCGGACATCACCGGCATCTTCGGCCGGGCCGACTTCACCATCACCCAGCCGCTCTATACCTTCGGGCGCCTCACCGCGCTCCGCGCGGCGGCGCGGGAAGGGGTGGCGGCCACCGAGGCGGAGGTCCGGGAGCGGGAGGCGGCGAGCGCGCTCCGGGTGAAGACGACCTACTACGGCCTCCTCCTGGCGCGCGACCTGAAGCTGCTTCTCGAGGGACTCCAGGCGCAGCTCCGGGGCGCCCGGGAGAAGGTCGAGCAGCAGCTCCGGGCCCGGAGGGCCGGGGTGGATCAAATCGATCTCTTCAAGCTCCAGACTTTCGAGGCGGAGCTCGCCCGCGCCCTCCTGGAGCTCACGCGGCACGAGGCGGTGGCGGCGGACGCCCTGGCCGTCCTCGCCGGGCTGCCTCCCGGTCAGCGGGCCGAGCCGGCCGAGGAGCGCCTCCTGCCCGAGCCGAACCCCCCACCTCCCCTCGAGCACTACCTGGACGCGGCCCGGGAGGCCCGGCCCGAGCTCAAGCGCCTGGCGGCCGGCCTCGCCGCCCGGGAGCACCAGCTCGAGGCGGAGCGGGCCACCTTCTACCCCCAGCTCTTCATGGCGGTGATCGGCTCGTTTGCCGGGACCACCAACCGGGATCGGGTGAACAACCCCTTCATCCGGGACGAGTTCGAGCATACCGAGCTGGGGGTGGTGGCGGGGCTCCGGTGGTCCTTCGACTTCGGCGTGACGGCGGGCCGGGTCCGGGAGGCGCGGGCCGAGCGGGACCGGCTGGAGGCCTTGAAGGAGACGGCGGATGACGGGATTCCGCTGGAGATCCGCCGGCTCCACCGGGAGCTGACGGAGGCTCGGGCTGCCATCCCGGCGACCGAAGCCGCCGCGCGCGCGGCACGCCGCTGGCTCGTGGCGGCGGTGGCCAACTTCGACCTGGGGGTCGGGGAGGCCAAGGACGTCGCGGATGCGCTCGGCGCCTATGCGAAGGCCCAGAGCGATCACCTCCGGGCGCTGTACAATGAGAAGGCCGGCCTGGCGGGCCTGGAGGCGGGTGTGGGCCGGATTTCCGCGGGACGTCCGTAGGGGGGTGGCGTGACGGCGCTGGTGACGGGCGGGACCGGCTTTCTGGGAGCCCACCTGGTCCGGGCGCTCCTTCGGGAGGGGGAGAGCGTCCGCTGCCTCGTCCGGCCCGGGAGCGACCGCCGGAACCTGACGGGCCTGCGCGTGGAGGTGCTGGAGGGAGACATCACGGATCCCGCCGCGACGGCCCGGGCGGTCCAGGGCTGCGACACCGTGTTCCACGCGGCCGCGGCCTATCAGCTCTGGGTCCCGGACCCCGCCCCCATGTACCGGACGAACGTGGGGGGAACCCGGACGGTCCTCGCGGCCGCGGGGGAAGCGGGGGTGAAGCGGATCGTGTACACCAGCACCGTGGGGGCCCTGGGGAACCCCGGGGATGGACGGCCCGGGCCGGCGACCACCCCCGTCACGCTGGCCGACATGGTGGGGCACTACAAGCGCTCCAAGTTCCTGGCGGAGCAGGAGGCGCTGCGCCTTCACCGCGCCGGCCTCCCGGTCGTCATCGTGAACCCGTCAGCCCCCGTCGGCGCCTTCGACGTGAAGCCCACCCCCACGGGCCAGATGCTCGTGGACTTCCTGCGGGGGCAAATGCGCGGGGTCCTGCGTACCGGGCTCAACCTGGTGGCGGCCTCCGACGTCGCAGCCGGGCACCTGTTGGCCGCGGAGCGGGGAAAGGCGGGGGAGCGGTACATCCTGGGGCATGCGAACCTGATGCTCCAGGAGGTCTTTGCCCTCCTCGCGCGCCTCACCGGAATCCCCGCCCCGCGCCTTCGGGTCCCCTACGCCGTCGCGTACGCCGCCGCGGTTGCCGCGGAGGGGCTCTCCCGCTTGACCGGGAAGCCGCCCCGGATCCCGTTGACGGGTGTGCGGATGGCGCGCAAGATCATGTTCTTCGACGCCGGGAAGGCGGTCCGGGAGCTGGGCCTGCCACAGACGCCGGTGGA
Organism: Candidatus Methylomirabilis sp.; assembly: GCA_036000645.1. Taxonomy (NCBI): domain Bacteria; phylum Methylomirabilota (SeqCode); class Methylomirabilia (SeqCode); order Methylomirabilales (SeqCode); family Methylomirabilaceae (SeqCode); genus Methylomirabilis (SeqCode); species Methylomirabilis sp. (SeqCode). The sequence continues at coordinate 9,940 of DASYVA010000221.1, read as the reverse complement.
GGAGGCGCTCCGGGAGGCCGTGGGATACTTCACCGCCCACGGCTACGTGGGGCGCTGAGATGGAGACGGCCGAGTACCTGGAGGAGCGCCGGCGCCTGGTGGAGGAGGCGCTCCACCGGTACCTGCCCCCGGAGACGGCGGAGCCGGCCCTCATCCACCGGGCGATGCGCTACAGCGTCTTCGGCGGGGGGAAGCGGCTGCGTCCGGTCCTGGTCCTGGCCGCGGCGGAGGCGGTCGGCGCCGCCGCCGAGCCGCTCCTCCCCGTGGCGGCCGCCCTGGAGCTCATCCACACGTACTCCCTGATCCACGATGATCTCCCGGCCATGGACGACGACGACTTCCGCCGGGGCCGGCCCACGAGCCATCGGGTGTTCGGGGAAGCGGTTGCCATCCTGGCGGGGGACGCCCTCCTGACCGAGGCCTTCGGCCTCCTGACCGGTCCGGAGTGCGCGAGTCGCCACGACCCGAGGCGGCTCCTCACGGTGATCCAGGAGGTCGCGTCCGCCGCCGGGTCGCGGGGGATGGTGGGGGGGCAGACCCTGGACATCGCCTCCGAGGGGCAGAAGGTGGACGCGGCGCACCTCGAGTCCCTCCATCGGCACAAGACCGGGGCCCTCATCCGCGCGGCGCTCCGGGCCGGGGCGCTGCTCGCCGGCGCTACGCCGGGACAGCTCGAGGCCATCACGGCCTACGGGGAGGCGGTCGGCCTCGCGTTCCAGATCGCGGACGATATCCTGAACGTGGAGGGGGAGGCGACGGCCACGGGGAAGGCGGTAGGGAGCGACGCCGCCAGGGGGAAGGCGACCTACCCGGCCGTCCACGGGCTGGAGGACGCGAAGGCCCGGGCGGCCGGCCTGGTGGCCGAGGCGCTCCGGGCGCTCGAGCCCTTGGACCGGCGGGCGGATCCCCTGCGCGGCATCGCCCGCTTCATCGTCGAGCGGCGGGGGTAGTCGGAACAGGCGGGAGAGAAGCGTGGAGATACCCCGGACGATGCCGGCAGCCGTCTACGTCGGGGACGGGCGCGTGGAGGCCCGGACCCTGCCGGTCCCGGCCATCGGGCCGGGGGAGCTGCTGGTGGCCCTCCGGAGCTGCGGCCTCTGCGGCTCCGACATCCATAAGATCGTCCACGGGACGGTGCCGCCCCCCGCGGTCCTCGGGCACGAGGTGGTGGGGACCGTGGCGGCGGTGGGGGAAGGCGTTCGGGGATTTGCTCTCGGAAGCCGGGTGGTGGTGGCGCACCACGTTCCCTGCGGGACGTGCCACTACTGCCGCCACGGGAACGTTTCCATGTGCCGGGCCTTCCGGTCCGGGAACCTCGATCCGGGGGGCTTTGCCGCCTTCATCCGGGTTCCGGCCCGCCATGTGGCGGAGGTCACGTTCCCCGTTCCCGATGCTCTGGGCGACGACGAGGCAGCCTTCACCGAGCCGCTCGCCTCCTGCCTCCGAGCGGTCAAGCGCGCGGCCCTCCAACCGGGGGACGCCGCGGTGGTGGTCGGGCTCGGGTCGATCGGGCTCCTCTTCACCCAGCTCTTCCGCGTCCGGGGCGTCCGGGTCGTGGGGGCGGACCCGCTCCCGGAGCGGCGAGGGCTCGCCCTGCGGTTCGGGGTGGAGGCGGCCCTCGACCCGACCAGGGAAGACGTGGCCGCGGCCGTTCGGGCCCTGAGCGACGGCCGCGGGGCCGACCTGGCCATCCTGGCAGCCGGCAGGGCGGCGACCCTCCCCCCAGCGTTCGGGTGGGTCCGGGATGGCGGCGCCCTCTGCTGCTTCGCCCCCCTGGGGCCGGATGCGGAGCACCCGGTCAACCTCAATCCCATCTACTACCGGGAGCTGACCCTCTTCGGGAGCTACTCCCCCTCTCCCGCCGACCTTCGGGAGGCGCTGGGATTCCTCGCATCCGGGCGCGTCCGGGTGGCCGAGCTCATCACCCACCGCCTTCCCCTGAGCGCCCTGGCAGAGGCGGTGGCGGCGGTCCGGGAGCACCGGGCCCTGAAGGTGGTCCTGAGGCCGCATGCGGAGGGCGCCTGATGTCCCCTCGCGGCCGTCGGGCGGCTGGGTCTCTCCCGACCAGGATGCGGGCGGTCACGTTCCACGGCCCGGGGGACATCCGGTACGGGACCGTCCCGGTCCCCCCGCTCCGGCCCGGGGAGGTGCTGGTCCGGGTCCAGGTCGCCCTCACCTGCTCCACCGACGTCAAGACCTTCCGCCGGGGCCATCCGGTGATGATCCAGGAGGTTCCCACCGTCTTTGGCCACGAGTTCGCCGGAGAGGTGGCGGCGGTGGGGGAAGGGGTGTCCCAGTTTTCGATCGGGCAGCGGGTGGCCGCGGCGAACTCGGTCCCGTGTCTCGCCTGCGAGGACTGCCGGCGGGGGCAGGAGAACCTCTGTGAGCACCTCCTCTTCCTGAACGGCGCGTTCGCGGAATACGTCCGGGTCCCCGCCCCCCTCGCGGCGGTGAACCTGCTCGCCCTTCCCGACGATCTCCCGGCACGGGAGGCGGCCTTCCTGGAGCCGCTGGCCTGCGTTCTGCACGGGATTGATCGAGCGAACGTCCGGGCGGGGGAGACCGTGGCCGTCCTCGGGACCGGCCCCATCGGCCTCCTGCTGCTCCAGGCGTCGCGTCTGCGCGGCGCGCGCTGCATCGCGGTCGGCCGGGGGGCGCTGCGCCTCAGCCGGGCCTACGCGTGCGGCGCGGAGGTGGTGGTGGACCTCGCCGCCGCCCCCGATCCGGTCGCGGCGGTCCGGGAGCGGACGCCGGGTGGCCTGGGGCCCCACGTCGTCATCGAGGCGGTGGGGCATCCGGAGGCGTGGGAGCAGGCGGCGGCGACCGTCCGGAAGGGCGGAACGGTCGTCTTCTTCGGCGGCTGCGCCCCGGGCAGCGCGGTCCGACTCGACACCCGCCGTCTCCACTACGAGGAGTTGACACTCCTCGGGGTGTTCCACCATACTCCGGGCTACGTCCGGGAGGCCCTCCGCCTGCTCGCCGGGCGCCAGCTCACCCTCGAGCCCCTCATCAGTCACGAGATGTCGCTGAAGGATTTGCAGGCGGCTCTCACCGCGATGGAGCGGCGGGAGGCCCTCAAGGTCGCCATCATCCCCTGATTTTTCGGGCCTGGAACTGGCGGGGGCACCGGCCCCCGCCGACCCACCCGGATGGGGTCGATCCCCCGCGCCACGGACGGCCCCTCCCGCGCATCAAACAGGGTAGCTCTCGGACGCAGTGGACCCCCGGGGCGAGGTGCCTCCCAGATGCCTCGCTTCGGGGTGACCTTCCTTCGGGGAAGGGGAGAGGAAGGAGTGGGGAGATGCGGACCGTCATGCGGAGGGTGTTGCTCGGGGGCCTGACGCTCCTCGTGAGCGTCGCCGTGGCCTGGGGGGCGGAATCGGCCGCGGAAGAGGGTTCGCCGGGGCCGAATGGCACCGCGGGAGCCTGGGAGAAGGTGGAGCGGGGCGTGAGCAATCTCACGGTGGGGTTTGTCATCGAGGTGCCCAAGACGGTTGCCGCGGAAAGCGAGAGCCACGGGCCGGCCTTCGGCCTGACCGCCGGCCTGATCAAGGGCATGGGCCTCGGGGTCGGCAGGACGCTGGTCGGGGTCTATGAGCTCCTCACCTTTCCCTTCCCCAACGGGTCCGACTACGGGCCGGTCCTGGAGCCCGGGACGCCGTTCTCCACGGCAAGGACCGAGCGGTTCCTCGATACGCAGATCCGCTGACCGGGGCTGGGCAGCCTGGAGACAGACGGCGAGCGCGGGGGAGGGCGCATGGAGACAGACCCGCTGCGGCGAGGCCGCCGGGCCGCGGGGGCCATCCCGGTCCTGGCCGGCGGCCTCGTGCTGTTCTGGGCGGGCGTGGCAGTCGCCGTCGAGGAGCCGGGGAAATCCCGGTTGGGCCTCAGCCTCCCGCTCCAGGCTCCGGCTCGTCCGAGCGGGGGACCGGCGTTCCCGGGGGAGCTCCGAAAGGGCTCCCAGGAATTCACCTTCCTGGTGGGGTACGGGGACCAGGCCGACATCCCCGAGAGCAGCAGGGAGGATCGGGAATTCCTCTTCTTGACGCCTCGGTGGGGGGTCGTCCTGACCGAGCCTTTGGGGCGGAGCTTCTGGCGGGGCGGCCTGGAGTTCCTGACGGAGCCGAGCGCGATCATCACCGCGGATAAGCCGCGAGTCCTCTCGGGCGGGATCGCGGCGCTGCTCAAATACAACTTCTATACGGGGACCCGCCTGATGCCCTTCGTCGAAGCAGGGGCCGGCCTCATGGTCTCCACGAAGCGGCTGGAAGGCCAGGGGTCATCTTTCAATTTCACCCCACAGGTGGGCGCCGGCTTCCACTACTTCCTGACTCCGGAGTGGGCCCTCACCGCTGCCTACCGATTTTGGCACGCCTCGAACGCCGGGACCGCCGATCCCAACCGGGGCGTGAACACCAATACTTTCTTTGTCGGCCTCGCCTACTTCTTTCCCTAGGACCCCGGCTCAACCGCGGGACCGGCGCAGCGAAACCCAAACAGGATGTGCCGGGAACTGGGCGGGCGCCCGTGACGGGATGCTGGCCGGCAGATCCCGGCTTCGTCGTCCCAGGATCCTGCCCCCTTCATGACCCGCCGGCCATCCGGGTAGCGCGAGGCCGTCCACTCGAAGACGTTCCCGGCCGCATCGAACATCCCGTAAGGGCTGCGCCCAAGAGGATAGGCCGTCACCGGGGTCGTGAAGAGGGGACCGGCCTCGGCGTTGTTGAGGCGGCGGGGGTCCCAGGTCTTCCCCCAGGGAAACCATCGGCCATCCGCTCCCCGCGCGGCCTTCTCCCACTCCTCTTCGGTCGGGAGGCGGAGCAACCGTCCCTCCCGCGTCGCCCGCCACCGACAGTAGGCCTCGGCGTCTTCCACGCTGACCAGGACCACTGGATGCTCCCCCAGCCCCGGCGGCGGCTCCCCGCCCTGCCAGAGGAACCGCGTGACCTCCCGGTCGTAGTCGTGCACCAGGAATCCCTGGGCCACGTATTCCTCCTTGCCGATCCCGGGCACCCTGTGGCCCGTGGCCCGGACAAAGGCGAGGTATTCGGCGTGGGTCACGAGGAATCGGTCGATCCAGAAGGCGGGGAGGGAGAGGATCCGGCGTGGCTCGTCGTCGTACCAGCGAGCCTGCCGGGCTACGGGGCTGCTGGCGCCGTAGGCCCAGGATCGCTCCGCCGCGTCGCTCCCCATGATGAAGGGACCGGCGGGGATGAGGACCATAGGGGCCCGGGCGGACGAAGGGGCGAGAGGGATCCAGGCAGCCACGAGGAACGCAAGAACCAGCAAACCAGCGCGGCCCATGGTCCCCTCAGGAGATGCGGCGCTCCTCTTCGAAGATGGGGAAGGGGGAGCGGCGGGTCTTCTCCAGCGCTTCCCGGAGGAGGGGCGCCCCGGCGGCGCCCGGGGCGCCGGCCAGCGTCGCCTCGAAGAAGCGGGTGTAGAAGTGGTCGGGGTAGACCACCACGCTCGCCCGGAGGCGCAGGCCGGCCCGCGGGACCTTCCGCCGGTACGCGAAGGTGTGCGTCTTGCCGGGAGGGATCCGGGTATCGTACAGCTCCCGGCTGAGATCGAGCGTGACCTCGCGTCCGATCGCCTCCTCCTGGATGGTCCCCTCCACTGTCCTGCCGCTGCCGTCCGCTATGGAGGCCCGCACGATCACCTTGGGCGTCACGTACGTCGGGAAGAGGTGCCCGACCCCCGCGTTGGTCACCGTCAGGGTCGCGGTGAGGGTTTCCCCCGGAGCGTAGCGCCTCTTGCCGATCGTGAGGCGGATGCTCACCCCCTGCCGGACCACCTCCGGGTCGTGGATGCCCCGCCACACGTGCCGGCGGTCCGGCATGTGGCAGTCCTGGCACTGGATGCCCCGGGCGGCGTAGGGTCCCCCCTTCCACTCGTTGTAGGTATTCTCCAGAAACTTCCCGTTGAGGGCGTAGCCGTCCGGGCCGAACTGGTGGCACCCCTTGCAGAACTCCGCCCTCTGAAAGGCGGGGGTTCGGGTCGCCCCGTTGTGGGGGAGTTGCTCGCGCGGGATCGTGGTGGGGATGGATCCGTCCCGCCGCCGCGGCCCGAAGCGCTCGTGACCCCGCACATGGCAGCCGGCGCAGGTGAGGCCCTCCCCCTGCAGGGCCCGGTCGAACTGGGGGTTCTCCACGAGGCCGGCGAAGCCAAGGCGGTCCACCCCGGAGATGAGCTCCTGCTGCTCCGAGAGGGGGGCGTGGCAGGTGTAGCACTGGCGGGCCGTCTCGGGGTCTTCCTCGACCATGCCCAGGGTCTGCCCCCTAACACCCGGCCCCATGCTCTGGCTGTGGAGGCTCGTCTTCCAGTCGGCGTATTGGGAGGCGTGGCAGGCGCCGCAGGCGTCCGGCGCGAGGGAGGCCTCGAGGGGGGAGAAGCGGGGGGGAGGGGGTCCCTGAAGGGGGACGGGGACCGTCCAGTGCCGGTCCAGGAAGGCCTGGGTCGCTTCGGCGCCGGGAGGCTCGGGGGAGGCGGCCTGGCTCCCGCCGCCTCCGGCCGCGAGACCGAGGAGGAGCGCGGCGAGGAGGCAGGGCGAGCGGGCCCGCAGGCGGCGCGCGGTGCGCCCTGAGGGATCCCGCCCTGTACTCGACATGGACTCGATCATAGTTTGCGTCGTCTCTGGACACAACAGAGGCGGGTCAGGCGACCCGCCTCTGGGCCGGCAGTCTGCGCCGCGCGGTTTAGAATTTTGGCTTCTTGGCGTCCTCGGCGCTCAGGGTTTTGGCCTTCTCCGCTGAGAGGTCCTTGGCCAGGCACGGGTTCAGGGTCTTCGCCGCACAGGGATTCAACGTCTTGGCCGCACACGGATTCAGCGTCTTCGCGGCGCAGGGGTTGAGTGTCTTGGCTGCACACGGATTCAGCGTCTTCGCGGCGCACGGGTTCAAGGTCTTCGCCGCACAGGGGTTCAGCGTCTTGGCCGCACACGGGTTGATGGTCTTCGCCGCGCACGGATTGATCGCCTTTGCCGCACACGGGTTGATCGTTTTGGCCGCGCAGGGGTTGACCTGCGCCTGTCCCGCAGCCGCCGGCAGGGCCAGCGCCACGGCCAGCACGAAGAGAGTCCGCAGCCTGCGACAGTTCATGGTCGATGTCCTCCTTTCGGGGAAACCGGACGCCTCACTGGCTCAGCTCACCACTCGCGCTCTTCGCGCTCTAACTCTGAGACCTTCCCGCCGCGCCCGCGGGTCGTTGGTCCGCGGAGGCGATGCTACCGCGTGCCCTCGATGAAGGTCTTCCTGATGTAGAGGATGACGCTCCAGATCTCCTCGTCGCTCATGATGTGCCCGTAGGGGTTCATGGTGTTAAAGCCCATCTGCTCCGTGGCCCCCAGCCGGCCCTTCTTGATGAGCGCGAAGAGGAAGTCATCGCTGAATCGCTCCATGAGGAGGCGGTTGGCGTAGTCGGCCGGCGGAGGCTGGACGGCACTGACGAAGGTCGGGGGCGGCGGGCCGTCGTGTCCGACGGCCGTCGGCCCGTTCCCCCGCCCCCCCGGGCCGTGGCACGTGGCGCAGGCGGCGTCGAAGATCTCCCGGATCTCCGGGTCCTGGGGCTGGCCGGTCCGGAAGCTCCGCTCGAAGGTGATCAGGCGGCGAATCTGGTCGTCCTCCAGCGCCTCCTCGAAAGAGGGCATCGACGTCGCCTCCAGGGGGGAATTCGGGACCTCGCGCCGCAGGACCGCCAGCTTCCCGTGCTTCACTACCTCGAACACGTACTGTTCGGTCATGCGGCGCATGTAGTCCGGGTTGCTGAAGACCTGGGGGCGGGGCATGGTGTTTGTGTAGCTGGGGCCTTTCCCGTCCCCGGCGATCCCGTGGCAGGAGAAGCAGATCTCCCGGTACACGCTCTCCCCGACTGCCAGGTTGCCGAGCTGCTCCGCCTGGGAGGCCGCCCCGGCGAGGCCCGGGAGGAACAGCCAGACGGCGGTCGCGGTGAGAGCCCCCCACCATGACATGGGCGAGATCCTCCAGCAGGGCGGGCAGGCCGGGGGGCGACCCCGGCCGGCCGGTCCGGTCTTCCCCCGGCTGCCCATGGCTCACTGCTTGGGCGCGCAGGGATTTCCCGCCTTGGGGGCGCATGGGTTCGCCGGTCCGCTGATCTTCTTCATCAGCGCGGCCCGCTCCTTCTCGAACTGCTTCATCTTGGCGTACACGTTCGGGGTCAGGGACGCCACGTAGGCTTGCAGGTCGTTGAACTCCTGCGAGTTGGGATCCATCGGCTCCCGGCCGAGGAACATGGTGTTTCAGAGGTCGTTCATCTGGCCCAGGTTGACCAGGATCCCGGGCCCGGCCACCCGCGGGAAGTGCAGCGCCGAGTCCTTGAGGGGAGGGATGGGGATCGGGACCGGGTTGCCCGCGAAGTCCCGCGCGGTCCCCCCGATGGTGCCGCCCCGCGGATGACACCCGGCACAGCCGAGGTCGTTGAAGAGCTTGCGCCCCCGGGCGATGGCGGCGTCGATGGAGTCGTTCGGCTTCAGGGTCTCGTGGTACGGCCCCATCGGGATTTCCTTCTTCTGCTGGGCCATGCCACTCTCGGGCTGGCCCAGCAGGACGGCGGCCGCGCCCACCGCCGTCACCACCCACCGGACTCCTTCTCGCATGGTCTCACCTCCGTTTGCCGAGGGTGTCACTCACGGGGAGGTGGTCGCCCCGAGGGCTCCACCGCCGGTGCCTCCTCGCGCCGGCGGACTGGTTCCGCCGGCCTCCGCCCACCGCTCCCCGCCGTCAACGCTCTTCAGGATGAGGCCGCCGCTCGCAGCGTAGAGAGTCCCCGCGCCATCGGCGGCCCGCACGATGCTCGTGAAGGAGAGAAAGGTCGCCCGGTTCCCCAGGTAGCGCCACCGACCTCCGCCGTCACCGCTCCTGAAGAGGCCCCCGAGCGTCCCGGCCAGGATCTGGCCCGGCCGCGGCCCGGCCAGGAGGGCCAGCACCACCGGGTGGGCAAGGCCATCTGAAGCCGCCCGCCAGCTCCGCGCGGCGTCCTCGCTCCGGAAGACCCCGGTCCCCGCGGTGCCGGCGTAAAGCGTCCCGGCAAGGTCGACCGCAAGCGCCCGGATGTGCAGGTTGGGGAGGCCAGTCCCGGCGGACTCCCATGCGCTCGCGCCGCGGAGCCGTCGGAAGAGTCCGCCGAAGCCCCCGACGTAGAGGGTGCCGCTGCGGGGATCCCGAACGAGGGCCCGGAGGTCTTTCGCCGTCAGGCCGAGGTTGTCCTCGCGCCAGGTCCGCCCCGCGTCATCGGTGGCATATACCCCGTCCTCCGTGCCGGCGTGGAGGGTGCCGCCCGGCTCCACCAGCAGGACTCGGACCGCCCGGGCCGAGAGGCCCGCAGGCCGCCACCACTGCCCGCCGTCGGTACTCACGGCCAGGCCGCTGTCGGTGCCGGCGAACACCCGGCGCGGCTCGGCCGGATCCACCAGGAGGGCCCGGACGGCCAGGTCGTGTAGGCCAGCCGAGGATCCGCTCCAGGTTTCCCCGGCATCCGTCGTCTTGAAGACTCCCTGGCCGAAGACCCCTGCGTAGAGGGTGGCGGGGTCTACGGGGTCGGGTGCCAGAGCCACGACCAGACCGTTGAAGCCCCCTGCCTGCAGCCGGTGATGGTGGGCGCGTGCGGGGGCCGGGAAGAGGACGGCCCCGGCGGTGAGCAGGATCCCCAGGAGTTGCATCATCAACCGGACGTCACTTCTTGGGCGCGCACGGGTTGGCGGCGCAGGGGTTCCTTGCCGCACACGGATTCTTTGCAGCGCAGGGGTTTGCCGCGCACGGATTCACCGCCTTCGGGGCGCACGGGTTCACGGGCTTCGCCGCGCACGGGTTGGCGGCGCACGGGTTGGCTGTCATCCCCGCCCCCGCTTGCGCGATGTAGACGTACCGTGCCTTCTTCTGCTTCCCGTAATCCAGGAACGAGACCGTCACCCTGTCGCCGGGTT
>DASYVA010000220.1 GCA_036000645.1 Candidatus Methylomirabilis sp. | reverse complement strand
GGGGGCGGCCGCCGGCGAGGATGCGGGTGACCATCACCCGCGCCGACCTGCAGGGCAAGGTCCGGGAGCGGAAGGCCGGGAATGTCCTCCTCTTCCTGGTGGACGCCTCTTCCTCGATGGGGACCCAGCAGCGGATGCTGGCGACCCAGGGGGCGATCCTCTCCCTGCTGGTGGATGCGTACCAGCGCCGGGACCGGGTGGGTCTGGTGACCTTCCGGGAGAGCTTCGCCGAGATCATCCTCCGGCCCACCTCCAGCATCGAGAAGGCCAAGCGGGCCTTCGAGGGGATCCTGCTGGGCGGCACCACCCCGCTCTCGGCCGGCCTCGTGGCGGCGATGGGCCTGCTGGAGACCGAGCTCCGGAAGAACCGGGACCTGATGCCGCTCTTGATCCTCATTACCGACGGGATGCCCAACATTTCGCTCGGAGACCTGGACCCGGTGGAGGAGGCGATGCTCCTGGGCCGGATGGCCCGGCACCGGCGCATCCCCTCCGTGGTCCTGGACAGCGAGGCGGGCTACACCCGCTCCTTGGCCTACACCTCCCCGGGACGGGCGCGGGAGATCGCGGCCGCCATGGGGGCGCAGTACGTCCCGGTGGCCGACATGACGTACCACTCCATCCTGGAGATCATCGCGCGGCAGGCCCGCGCCGCGGCCGGGTGAGACGAATGGGAGGACGACGATGAGCGAGCAGGACCGACGCGACATGGAGCAGCGCTACGGGGCCCTGGGGAGCGGCGCCACGCACCTGAGCGTGGAGGGGGTCTCCTACGATCTCTTCGCCCTCCTGAAAGTCCTCGGCCTGAACCACGACGACATCCAGCCGATCGATGCCCACCCCCTGGCGACGGAGGAGCACTTCGCCATCCGGTACTTCGACCTGGAGGACCGGATGGTGGTGGCGCACGAGTTCGACGCCACCTTCGGCTACGTCCGGGAGCAGCGGGTCCACATCGCGGAGTGGATGGGCGAGGAGGTCTACCAGAACTTCGGCTGGGGCGTCTGGTGCCCCGTGAACCCCGACTCCTTCGGCGTCTAGCGCGAGTCTAACGAATTGGACCTATGAGTTAGGCCAGCACTAGGGTGCCGGGCCAACGAATTGCGCCTTGCGTTCCAGCGGAGCCGCGGGTGGCGCCGGGCGTGGCCCCCGAGCGACCGGGCCGAGTGGGACCCCCTCCGCCTCCTTGCGCAATGCCGCGCATTGCGGAAGGGGCGGAGCGGGTGACGACGCCCGGGCGCGCAGGGGGCCCGCCGGCGACAGGACCCGCGGCAGAACGGTCCAGCGCCATCGGGCCGGATGACCTGGAGCAGCACTAGGGCTTTGCCTTCCATGGAAGAACACCCACGGATCGACGCCCAGCGACGCTACATCGCGGAGCGGGCCCAGACGCTCGTGGCCCGCCTCCCCGACATGGGGGACGAGGAGCTCCGGTACGGCCTCCGGGTCCTGGCGGACTGCCTGCTCCCCGAGGAGCAGGCCTCCCTCCTCGCCGGGTACAGCGAGCACCTTCCCCTCCCCCAGATCCAGGCCTTCGCGGAGCGGTTCATCCCCCGGTACACCACCCGGGCGCTGGCGGATCTGGAGGCCAAGCGCTTCACCCCCGGGGACCGCCTGGCGGACCTGACCGACGAGGAGCTCCAGAGCATGTCGGGCACGGAGAAGTGGAGCCTCCTGGCGGCCGACCCCTCCGGGCTGAGCCTCCCGCGGCTCCGCCGCGAGCTCGCGCGCCTCTTCATGTGCGGGACCTACGACCTGTTCCACGACACCGGCGCCGCCGAGGCGGCCGTCGAGTTCCCCGTCTACCACCGGCTGCAGGAGGCCCTGACGGGCCTCCCGCCCGACGCGATCACCGGCCTCACCGCCGCGATCCTGCGGGAGGCCGAGCCGCTCGCCGGCGACGACCCCGACCGGGCCGAGGCGGCGCTCCGGATGGCCCAGAGCGCCATCGGGAGGGCGGCCGGGCTCCCGGAGCCCTTCGAGGCCCTCTTCGGCGGGCAGATGGCGAGGCTCCCGCTGGAGACGCCCGACCAGCTCCCCCCGTACATCCCCCCGGAGCTGGCGGAGGGGGTCGGCGGCATGGCGCTCCCGGCGCTTCAGAGCTCGCTCAGGGTCCTGTGCGATCTCATGAGCCTGGAGGAGATCCAGCGCGAGCTCGGGCCGCTGCAGGAGCGCTACGCCTCCCTCGCCGCGATCCCCCGCGAGGCGCTCGTGAAGACCCTGCCCCCCCTGGCCGCCCGCCTGGGGGACCGGCGGCTGACCGATTTCGTGGAGCGCTACCGGAGCGGCCGGCTCTGGGCGCGGCCCGGGCTCTCCCCCCAGGTCTGGCAGCTCCTCCCCTTCGGCCAGAAGTTGGGCCTCCTGGAGGCGGACAACGACGCCATGGACGTGGCCCAGGCCGCCCGCCACCTCTGTAAGGTCTTCTGCTGCCCCCGCTACGAGCTGCTGGCCGACAGCGGCTACCACCTGGAACTCCTCCGCGGGCAGCTCTACCCCTCCATCCTGGACCGCTGCATCCTGGAGTTCGCCCGCCCGCCCCACGAGGAGCGCCTCCGGGACCTCACCCGCTCCGTCACCCGCCTCATGCTGGAGATGGAGGAGGGGGAGGCGGCGCAACGGCCGGAGCGGCTGCTCCGCATCCGCCAGCAGATCGGCGAGGCGCTCGGCCTCCCGGACCATCTGATCCAGCCGAAGGAGAGAGGGGCCTGAGGCAGGCCGCGTGACCGGCCTCCCGGCACCTCCCGGGTTTCTTCCCCTCACGCCGGAGGGCCACATGACGCGCTGGGAATACCAGGACCGGATGGTCATGTTCAAGGAGACGACCGAGGGGCTGTTGAGCAACCTGGATTGGCTCCCGGAGGCGGGCGCCGAGGGGTGGGACGTGGCGGCCGCCGTCCCCCTGATCGCGCCCAACCGGGACGGCGTGGCCTACGGGACAGTGGGGGCGCTCCTGATTCTCAAGCGCCAGGCCCGGGCATGACGCTCGAGGGGGCGAGGGGACTGGAGGCGGAGGCGGCGACGCATGCCGCGGCCGGCCGGCCGGCCGAGGCGGCGGCGGCGGCGCTCGGCGCAGCGGTCCTGTACCAGGAGGCCGGCCTGCTGGTGCAGGCGGCGGCGGCGGCGAGCCAGGCCGTGAACCACCAGGAGGCCGCGGGGGACCGGCCGGGAACCGCCCTGGCACTCTCGCGCCTGGGGCAGATCTACCACCTGCAGGGAGGCTGGGACCGCGCGCTCACCTGCTACAGCGACGCGCTGGCCCACTACGAGGCCCTGGCCGACCAGGAGGGGGTCGCGGGCACCCTGGAGGACCTCGGGGGGGCCTATCAGGGGAAGGGCCAGTACGAGGCCGCCCTGGAGCAGTTCCGCCGGAGCCTGGCCGTGCGCGTCACGCTCCAGGACCGGGAGGGAATCGCCCGCGGCTGGAACAACATCGGCGGGGTATTGGCCCGGCTGGGGAAGGGGGAGGAAGCGGCGCAGGCCTTCCGGGACAGCATGACCCTGCACCGCGAGGCCGGAAGCCGTCTGGGGGAGGCGGTGGCCCTGGGCAACCTCGGCATGCTGGCCCAGCAGGCGGGCCACCTGGCGGAGGCGGAGGAGCACCTCGCCCGGAGCGCCATCCTCCTGGAGGAGGAGGGGGATCCTCTCTTCCGCGCGACCACGCTGAACAGCCTCGGCCTCACCCGGCGGCGGCAGGGGAAGCTTGCGGAGGCCCTGGAGTCGTTCCGGACGGCTGCCGACCTCATGCAGGGACGAGGGGATCACCTCCGGGCCACCGTCGCCCTGTTCAACATGGCCATGGTCCACGAGGAGCTGGGAGACTACCGGGAGGCCCTCCGCCTCCTGGAGGAGGTCATCACGCTCGATCGACGGAGCGGCCACCCGGACCTGAAGCGGGACATGGAGGCCTTCGGGCGGATCCGGGAAAAGTTGGACCTCCAGCGGGACGCGAGGCGGTAGGCGGAATGGAGATCCGGCTCTCCCGGAACGCTGAAGCGAAGCTGCAGCTCCCCTGGGAGGGGGGCGCCTCCCTCACCGCGGAGGCGGTCTGTCGGGCCCTCCTGGAGACCGAGAGCATCGAGGAGGGGCCGGGGCCGCTCCGGACGGCGATCCGGACCCTGGACGGCCGCCGGCGCCTCCGGGTCCTGTTCCGGGACGAGGGGGACGCCCTGACGGTGGTGACCTTTTACCCGAGCCGGAGGGGAACCTGATGCGGCTCCGCTACGACCCGGCGCACGACGTCCTGCTCATCCGGGACGGGGAGGGGGCCATCGATTACGCGGAGGAGATGGGTGCCTTCCTGGTCCACTGCACCGCGGAGGGCCGGCCGGTCCTGCTGGAGCTGTTCGGGGCCGGCGAGTTCCTCCGGCATGCGGGGCGGCTGATAGAGGGGGGCGAGGATGAGCCGGGCGGGACTGGCCCCCAAGCAAACCATCCTGGTGGTGGATGACGATCCCGGGATCCGGGAGGGGCTCCGGGTGGCCCTCCCGTGCCCCGGCACGCAACTTGCTATATACTTGAGGCGTTCGCACCCGCGCCGACCCCGCCGGGAGGTTCCCCGCGGGGTCGTCCCTTCCCGAATGGAGAGCCATCCGAGATGACCAAGCCGATCAGCGCTGGCCAGGTGGCCACGGAGGAGGCCATCCTCCGCCTGATCCTGGACCGGGGGGGCTCGCCCGATGCCGACCTGATCCGGGAGATCATCGCCACCACGCTGAAGCTGGTGGAAGATAAGACCAGCCGAGGCGATCTGAAGATCATCAACTCGGCCCTGAAGGAGATGCGCTACGCCTTCAAGGTCTTTGCCCCCTACCGCCATATCCGGAAGGTCACGATCTTCGGCTCCTCCCGGATCGGCGAGGAGAGCCCCGAGTACTGCCAGGCCCGGGCCTTCGCCCGGGGGGTCGGGGAGGTGGGGTTCATGGTCATCACGGGGGCCGGCGATGGGATCATGAAGGCCGGCCAGGAGGGGGCCGGCCGGGAGCGCTCCTTCGGCGTGAACATCCGGCTCCCCTTCGAGCAGCGGGCCAACAGCATCATCGAGGGGGACGAGAAGCTCATCCAGTTCAAGTATTTCTTCACCCGCAAGCTCATCTTTGCCAAGGAGACGGACGCCATCGCCCTCTTCCCGGGAGGGTTCGGGACCCTCGACGAGGCCTTCGAGATCCTGACGCTTGCTCAGACGGGCAAGAGCCAGCCCTTACCGATCGTCCTCGTGGACGCCCCGGGCGGGAGCTACTGGCGGGAGTGGGAGGGATTTCTCCGGCGGCAGATGCTGGACCGAGGGATGATCTCGCCGCAGGATTTCAACTTGTTCCGGATCACGGACCGGGCGGAGGAGGCGGTAGATGAGGTGGCCGGGTTCTACCGGAATTACCATTCCTCGCGGTACGTGCAGGACGGGCGCCTGGTCATCCGCCACCTGGTCCCGCTCGCCGACGAGATCCTCACCCGCCTGCAGGCCGAGTTCGCCGATATCCTGGTGGACGGAACCATCGAGCGGAACGGCCCGCACCAGGACGAGATGAACGAACCGGAGCTCGCCGACCTGCCCCGCCTGACCCTGCGCTTCAACCGGCGGGACTTCGGGCGGTTGCGCCTCCTCATCGATGCCCTGAATGCCGCGGTGGCGGCGCCGGCCACGGTCGAGGCGGGGGCCGGGCTGCCCCGGCCGGTGGCGCTCCGGGGAAGCGACGGCCTCTCCCACCAGTAATACCAACGACATAAACCGCGTGAAAGACGGTCCGGGTGGCGCCGGATGCCGCCCGACGGCCCCGTAGCGGAGGGGGGGCCCATCGGTTCCTGGCCGATGGGGGGAACCACGGGAGGGTTCCCTCCCGGGGCCCGGGGGCCGGGGGCGGCGCCGGCGCCAGGACCCGGACCGTGTCACGTTCATTCGGTCGTTTGCATTAGCGCCAGATGCCGCGCTTCTCCGCCCTCGCCTGCGCCTCTTTCCCCGCGAGCAGCTCCCGGTAGCGGCGGGCCTGCGGGTCGCGGACCACCCACGCCCAGCCCTCCTCCACGAGCCGCGCGTTGAGGAACGTCCCATCCTCCAGGAAGGCGTAGGCCAGCAGCGCCCCGTCCGCGTCCCGACCCGGCGCCCCCTCGAACTCCAGCCGGAGCGTCTTTCCCGCCACGAGGGCGAAGTGCGCTTCCGCCGCCTCGGCCGCGAACGGTTCCGCCCCCCGGACCGGGTGGTGGACCTGCGGGACCGCGATGCCCAGGTACCGGACGACCTCCCGCCGCCCGCCCCAGCGGACGTGGGCGGTCCCCGCATCTACGACCAGGAGCACCTCGGCAAGCGGGGACGGGTCCGCCGGGAACGCCGGACGGGCGGGAGCGAGAAGGGCGGCTGCGAGGAGAAAGGAGGCGGGCCGGCTCACCCCTTCCCCAGCTCCAGACTGTCCAGCTCCTTCTGGGCCTCGCGGAGGGTCGGGTAGGGGGCGGCGTGGTGGGAATATTCCTGGCGGTGCCGGCAGGCGGGGCACTCCAGGACGTGGATGGTTTCGACGTAGAAGTGCCCGCAGTTCGGGTCCGCCGGGTCATCGGCCAGGCGGATTCGCTCGAAGGCGTCCACCGGCCGCCCCTCGGGCATCACGGCGGTGCACTTCCGGCAGCGCGCGCTCATCAGGGGGTGCAGCCGTCCCCCGGCGACCCGTGGCGGCCGAACGCCGCCCGCCTCCTCAGCGGGAGCACCCGCCCGGCGTCGCCAGGACCGGCAGGCGGGCCTCATCGAGCAGGGCCTGCGTTCCCTGCGTCCGCTCCCGGTCCCGCTCCACCCGGAGGCCGGCGAGGCGGGCCTTCCAGGCGGGCAGCGAGAAGGTCGTCCGGTCAGTGAGGTAGGCGTCGATCATCTCCCGGTAGAAGCGGATCATCCCGCCCACCAGCTCCACCGGGTACTCCCGCCCCTGGACCTTCAGGCAGTGCACCCCCAGGTCCAGCAGCTTCGGGATGTCATCCACCAGGAAGAAGGCGTCGTTCTTCAGGGCGACCTGCTCCTCCCACCTCGTCTCGCCGCTGTACAGGCTCCAGGCTTCCAGGCACACCCGGTAGTCCAGGCCCCCCCGGTTCGGGCTCCCCCGGAACAGGTCCTTCCCGAACTCGTCCACGGCCCGCTCGAACCGGTGGTAGGGCGACATCCAGCACTTCCCCAGGTAGGTGTAGCACTTATTGGCGTGGACGAGGATCTCGATCCCCACCTCCAGGTCGTGCTTGCGGGAAGAAAGCTCCCGGAGGGTCAGCTTGGTATCGGCCACCACCTGGGTGACCCCGATCTCCCGGTAAAACCGGATGTCCTCGTTATTCAGGATGTTGGCGCCGATGCTCGCATGAATGGGGATGCCCGGAAAGCGGCGGGAGACCTCGGCGATGCATCCGACGTCGGTCATGATGAGCCCGTCGATGCCGAGCCCGGCGAGCCGCTCGACCTTGCGGAGGAGGGCGGGGACCTCGCTGCTCTGGGGGTGCGTGTTGAAGGCGGCCCGGAGCCTGGCGGATCCGGCGTGAGCGACCTCCAGACACTGGTGGATCTCCTCGTCGCCCAACTCGTAGGCGTCCCGCCGACGGCTCCAGCCCCGCGGCCCCACGTAGATGGCGTCGGCGCCGTTCGCCACCGCCGCCTCCACCATGGCGACGCTCCCGCCCGGGGCCAAGAGCTCCCCCCGCCACTGCCGCTCGCTCATGCGCCCACCTCTTGGCGGGCCGGGACGTACGCCTGGCCCGACTGTCCGAAGTAGAAGCCATTGCACAGCCCGATCCGGCTGTGCCGCCGGATGACCTCCCACCACGCCTCCGGGAACGCCCCGCCCCCCGCGGCTGCTCCGGTCAGGGCCGCCCGGTAGACCGCCCCCACCTCGGCCCGGTAGGCCGGCCGCTCCGAGAGGGCCGTCAGGCGAAAGGTCCGGTACCCCGCGGCCCAGAGGGCCGGCAGGTGCTCCAGCATACAGACGTCCCGGCCGCTCAGGACCCCCTTCCCCACCGACTTCATGGCCCAGTCTCCCTGCCGCAGATAGAGATCCTGCTGGCAGAGGGAGGGGCACGGGATCCCCCAGGCCTTCTCGTACTCCAGGAGGAAGCAGTAGTCGGAGATGCCGAGGGGCATCTTGCCGTGGACGAGGAGCTCGACCTCGGCCCCGGTGTTTCGCGCCAGAAGCCCGATTTCCTCCAGGCTGAGCTCGTAGTTGGGGGTGAGGCGCCTGGCCCCCGAATCCAGGAGGACCCGCGCCCCGACGTCGGTGTAGACGTTGGCGAAGCCCCCGACGAAGACCGGCAGCCCCGGGCACTCGGTCCGGCAGATCCGGAGGACCCCCAGGTTGTGGGCCTCGACGGCGTCCGCTCCCTCGCGCTCCGCCACCTCCAGGACCCGCCGGATCTGGTCCAGGAAGGAATTTCGGGGGGCCGCATAGGTGGTCACGTAGGCCCTCCGCCCCGCCCCCTTCACCTGTCGGATCGCTTCCGCCAGCTCGTCCACCCGCTCCAGGAAGTTCGCCTCGTAGTCGCGGCAGTACGGGTTCCCGAGGTAGAGGGCATCGTAGGGGGTCAGGTCGGAGGACTGGAGGTCCCGCCGGTTGGAGATGTCGGTGTTGAGCTCGAAGGGGGGCATGCGCGTCTCCGGCTAGCGGCCCACCGCCGTCCAGTGGGCGGGTAAGGGGGCGGGGGCGGCCGCCACCGGGTCGCCGCGGAGCGCGGCGTCCAGCCCCTCGCGGTAGCGCCGGGTGAGGGCATAGACCGCCTCGGCCGGCAGGCTCCGTCCCTGCAGCTTGAGGACATCCACGCCGGCGGCCAGGTAGGCGGGCAGGTCGGCCACGCGGGAGAACTGGCGGCTGGGGAAGATCCCATCCCCCCAGACCTCCCCCTCCTTCTCCAGGCGCCAGGGCTGCTGGCAGACCCTGGAGCAGACCCCCGCCCCGCCCCGCTTCACGCTCCCCAGGAGGCGCTGACCGTCCCCGGGCGCATCCGGGAGGGGCCGCGGCTGGAGGCGCAGGTAGGAGGGCATGAGGCAGCGCCCCAGGAGGATGAACTCCTCCACCATGTGGATCATCACTTCGATCTGGAGGCGGGTGTGTCGCCGGACGACCGCCACCTCCTCCGGCCCGAGCACCGCCGGGAAGACGACGCACGTGGCGCCGGCGGCCTCGTAAAAGGCGGCGTCGGCCCAGGAGAGGGCCCCGCACCCGATGCTGGCGGTCACGGGGAGCGCCGGCAGGCGCCGGCGGATGGCGCTGAGCAGGCCGAGGTCATTGACGATGACCCCGGCCACCCCCCACGCCGCCACCTCCGCCACCCGCTCGATGAGGAAGGCCCGCTCGGCCGGCTTCGGGATGGTATTGCAGGCGACCTGGACCGTCCGTCGGTGCCGGGCGGCCTCGGCCAGAACTCCCCGCAGTTCCTCGGCGGTCAGCTCCCCCCGCCCGCCCCCCCGGCTCCAGCCCTTCAGGCCCACGTAGATTGCGTCGGCACCGGCGGCCAGGGCGGCCGCCGCCGCCTCTGGACTCCCGGCCGGGGCGAGGAGGATCGGGGGGGAGAGCGTCACCATTGGCATGGGGCTGGCCTTGGAAAGTGTTCCTTATGCTCGCACGCGCGACCGGTCGCCGCAAGGACAAAGGTGGGGCCCGACCCCCAGGGCCCGGGCTCCCTCCGCTCTCCCGGGGCGGCGCCGTGGTCTTACTTCGCCTTCTGGGCCTCCTGCTGCCGGAGGATCCGCCGGAGGAGCTTGCCGGTGCCGGGTCCCCCCGGGCCGGGGGCGCGCGGCAGCTGCGAGACGAACGCCACCTCCCGGGGGAGCTTGTAGACGGCGATCTTCCCCCGGCAGAACTCGATCAGCTCTTTCTCGAGGGCCTCCGTTCCCTGCCCCCCGGGCTTCAGGACGACGAAGGCCTTGGTCATCTGGCCCATGACCGGATCCGGCACCCCCACCACGCAGGCGTCGGCCACCGCGGGATGGGTCACCAGCGCATCCTCGATCTCCTCGGGGCCGATCCGGTAGCCGCTGCTCTTGATGAGGTCGTCCTCCCGGGCGAGAAACCAGATGTAACCGTCCTCGTCCATGCTGACCATGTCCCCGGCCCGGCACCAGCCGTCCCGGACGGCGCTCTTCTGCTTCTCGGGATCGCGCCAGTAGACGGTTCCCGTGGGTCCCCGGGCGATGAGCTGGCCCGTCTCCCCCCCCTTGCAGTCCTTCCCGTGCTCGTCCACGACCCGGACCTCGTACCCCGGAATGGCCGGGCCGATGGAGCCGGGCTTGACCTTCCGGGTGGCGGCGCTTGAGATGAAGACGAACATCATCTCGGTGGTCCCCAGCCCCTCGTAAATCTCCAGGCCGAACTTCGCCTTCCAGTCGTGGTAGGTCTTCGCGGTGAGGGACTCGCCGCCGCCGGTGCAGGTCTTGAGGGTGGAGAGGTCGTACTTCTTCTCGGCATCGGGGACCTGCAGGAGTTTCCGGTAGGCGGTGGGGAGGGCCGAGAGGATCGTGACCTTGTGGTTCTGGATGGTCTCGAAGAGGCCCTCGGGGGTGAAGCGGGCGAAGATGGAGACGGCCGCGCCGAAGCGGTAGGGGATGGTCGCCACGGCGGAGTAGCCCGCGGCCATGGCGATGGGGGCGGCGCTGCAGATGACATCCTGCTCCCGCACCCGCCAGCAGGACTTGCCGAAGCCGTCGGGGATGATCAGCGCCTCCTCGTTGAAGTGGGCCGTCCCCTTGGGGAGGCCGGTGGTGCCGGAGGTGTACAGCAGGACCGAGACGTCCATCCGATCCCGCCGGACCGGGCTGCACTCCGGCTTGCCCCCGTCCACCAGCTCCTGGTAGAGGAGGTACCCCTTCTGCTTGG
Source organism: Candidatus Methylomirabilis sp. (assembly GCA_036000645.1). Classification (NCBI taxonomy): domain Bacteria; phylum Methylomirabilota (SeqCode); class Methylomirabilia (SeqCode); order Methylomirabilales (SeqCode); family Methylomirabilaceae (SeqCode); genus Methylomirabilis (SeqCode); species Methylomirabilis sp. (SeqCode). Next base: position 5,760 of record DASYVA010000220.1, on the reverse strand, counting down.
CCGCGGCCTGCTGCTCCGGCGTGCCCCCGACCACGATGACGTGCTTCAGCGTCTTGAGCTCAGCCTTGGCCTTCTCCAGCTCCTCCAGCATGGCCGCCGCCGCGAAGACCGCCTTCACCTCGGCATTGTTGAACACGTGGGCGATCTCGGCCCGGGAGAAGAGGGCCGACGTCGGCACGAGGATCCCGCCGATCCTCAGGACGGCGAAGTTGCTGACGATGGCGGGTGGGATGTTGGGCATCCGGAGGGCCACCCGGTCCGCCTCTTCGATCCCCAGGGCCTGGAGGCTGGAGGCCAGCCGGTTCGCCATCCCCAGCAGGGCCTTGTAGGGGATCTTCTTGTCCTCGAAGAGGAGGGCGGGCCGGTCACCCTTCCCGGCGGCGACCGTCTTGTCGAGCAGCTCCTCGGTGCTGTTGAACTTCTGCGGGTAGCCCTTGTACTCTGGCAGCGTGTAGATGCGGGTCGGCCAGAGCTCCTTGGGCGGCAGGGTTCCGTCCGGGATTCTCGCCATCTGCCCTCCCCTCCTCCGGGGCCAGTGCCCCTACTTCTTCAGCAGCATCTCGATGGCCTCCACGACGCCCACCAGCTTGTTCAGGTCCCGATCCATGCGGGGGAAGACCTCGCTGGGATAGCGGTCGCCCTCCTTCTCGAAGACCAGGAGGGCGGGGACGGTCTTCCCGAAGTCCTCCTCCAGCCCCCCCTTCGCCCCGAACACCGCTCGTTTGGCGGACGAGGGACCGGTGACCGCCGCGTTGTAGGTCATGAAGATGCTGCCGGTGTGACCGGCCAGATCCGTGGCCTTCGCCGTGACGCCCTTCTGCTCCAGCTGCTTCAGGAGCGCCAGCGCCTTCGTGGTGTCGCAGGGGAACTGGGCTCCCGGCGCGTCCTTGCTGCTGTAATAAAACTCGACCTTCATCGCGCTGCTCCTCCTTTCTGGGAGGCAGGGCAAGAGGGGTGATCCCCGGCCGAGCAGCCGAGGGGCCGAGCCTAACACGCGGCCGCGCCGGGCGTCAACGGGCCGCCCCGGCCCCAAAGACGCCAACGGCCGCCCGGAGGCGGCCGTGGCTTCTCAGGCTCCCGCGGCGAGGCCGGGGGAGGCTACTTCTTCTCGTGATAGTCGCACTGCGTCGGGACCCCGCTCTTGGGGATGTTCACGGCGTAGGGCCACTCGATCTTCACGCACTGGCCGATGTACGCCTGCTGGATGAAGGGGTCCAGAGCGGGATTCATGTGCTTACAGTCGTGACACACACCTTGGGCCATACCTCACGCCTCCTTTCGGCACCACGCGGGTTGCCGCGCCCGGGGCGGGCGGCTGCCCGCCCGCCCCCGCTGTGGGCGCGGGCTCACTTGTAGGGCCGCCCCTCCAGAATGAACCGCGGCCGGCTCCCGACCAGATCTTCGGCGGCCAGGGGGCCCGCCGAGACCAGGTTGCCCCGGACGTTCTTGTAGGTCGGCCCGTGCTTCACGTCCGGGGGCCGCGCGTAGGCCGGGGGGCTCACCTTATCCTGGGTCCGGTAGTCGGTCTTGTAGTCCTTGCTCTGGGCGTAGCCGGGGAGCTTGTCCGGCTTCCCCTCCGCCGGCTGCGTCTTGACCCGCTGGCCGTTGTCCATCTCGATGTAGGAGACGGCGTCGCAGCCGGCGCACTTGGTCTTCCCCTTGAAGAACCAGAAGGAGAAGGGGTCCAGGTAGTTGATGGTGTTACACTTGTCGCATTCCAGGAGCAGCGAGAATCCTGCCATCCGGCTACCCTCCTCTGCCGACTAGATGATCGCGTCGGCCTCCAGCTGGGCGATCTTGGTCTTGGAAAAGCCGCAGAGCTTGCCGAGGATGTACTCGTTGTCGGCCCCCACCGGCTTGAAGACCCACTTGTGCCGGGCCGGCGTCTCCGACATCTTGTAGGGCAGGCCCTGGCTGAACACGTCCCCGAAGGTGGGGTCGTCGATCCAGTGAGCGTCGCCCCGCAGGAGGAAGTGCTCGTTGGTGGAGACCTCCTTGTTGTTCCACACCGGCTGGGAGTTGATGCCGGCCTTCTGCAGGATCTCCCAGACCTGCTCCTTGGTCTTGTCCTTCGCCCACTCCTCGATGGCCGGGTAGATCTCCTCCTGGGCCTCCGCCTTGACCCGGTCGGGGTGCCTGGCGTACTTGCGACCCAGCTCGGTCTTGCCGATCACCTGGCAGAGCTTGGCGAAGGCCTCGTCCGTGTAGGCGCTGACCAGAATGAAGCCCTCCTCCAGCTCCTGGGGGTTCCGGGAGTTGGGATAGGAGGACTTCCCGCACTTGATGATCCCGTGCACCGAGAGGAGCACGTCCCAGTTCCCCCACCGCTGCCCCACGATCCCGTACTTCCCGTACAGGGCGATGACGTCGGAGAGGTGCCGCTGGGCGCCCTGGACCTGGGAGTACTCCATGAAGTTGCCGAGGCCGCTGATGTTGTCCCGCCAGTACAGGCAGGCGATGATCTGGAACGCGGCCATCAGGCCCCCCCAGTAATCCATGATCCAGATGGTGTGCTTGGACGGCAGGCCGCCCCGCTTCACCGGCCACCCGGTGACGGAGAAGCAGCCCCCCTGGGCCTGGCCCAGGATGTCGTAGGAGGCCCGCTTGCGGCCCGGGCCCCAGCCGCCGAACCCGCCCAGCCACTGGTAAATCAGCCGGGGGTTGATCTGGGAAAGCTGCCGGTAGCCGATGCCCCAGCGGTCGAACGTCCCGGCGCGGTAGTTCTCCACCTGGGCGTCCGACTTTGCCGCCAGCATCTTCATGATCTCGACGCCTTCCGGCTTGTGGAAGTCCACGGAGAGGAAGTACTCGTTGTGGTTGGCCCCGAAGAACCCGAGCCCGGTCCCCATGTTGGGCATCCACCGGGAGAGGGGGTAGAGCTTGGGCTCGTTGAAGGGGGTCGTGTGCCGCATCGGCTCGCCGCGGCGCGGCAGCTCGACCTTGATCACCTCCGCCCCCAGTTCGGCCAGGTAGTTCGCGCAGGAGGGCCCGAGGATGTACTGGGTGCAGGAGAGCACCCGGTACCCCTTCAGGGCCTCCGGCTTCGAGAAGATCTTCTTGGTGTCGAAGACGTCCCGACAATACTCCTCGAACCCCATCCTCTCGGCCGCCATCAAATCACCCCCTTCTTCTTCAGGCCGTCCATGTCCGCCTTGGTCAATCCCAGGAGCCGGCGGTACACGTCCTCGTTGTCGAACCCGGTCGGCCGGCCGATCCACTTCACGCGGCCCGGGGTCCGGTGCCCGAGGAAGGCCGACGACCCGATGAGCACACTCCCGTACAGGTTGTCGTCAATGATCTCCATGTGCCCGCGGTACTTGTAGTGGGGGAACTCGCACACTTCGTCCATGAACGACACGCCGCCCGAGGCCACCTCCTCCGCCTGCAGCTTCGTCTCCGCCTCGGACCGGGTGTTGTCCTTCATCCACTCGCACAGGCTCGTGTAGGTCTGGACCTGCTTGTAGTGGGGCAGGCGGCCCGTCACTTCGCGGAGGCTCGGATCCTCGACGATGTGCTGCTCGACCGCCGGCTGGTCCTTCCCGACCGTCCGCCAGATCCGGTACCAGAGGCGGTCATGCCCGCCGCCCACCATGATCTGGCCGTCCTTGCAGGGATTCACCGCGTAAATATTGATCGCCAGGTCCCAGTTGCCGTACCGGGGCCGGATCGAGCCGTCCACCCCGTACCAGCCCCAGTTGTAGTCCAGGATCCGGATGACTCCCGCAGCTCCCGTGGACTCCACGAACTGCCCACGGCCGGAGACCCGCTCCCGGTAGTGCAGGCCGGCCATGATCCCGATGGCCGCGGTCGTACCGCCCACCTGGTCGCACATCCACCAGCCGGACCGGGTCGGGGTCCCGCCGAACGCGGAGGGGGCGCCGGTCCCGTGGACGAACCCGCAGGCGGCCTGGGCCGTGGGGTCCAGGTTCCCGGGCTTGTCCTTCAGGGGGCCCCACTGCCCCAGCTGACCCACCCAGCAGTACACCAGGCGGGGGTTGAGCTCGGAGAGCTGCCGGTAGCCGATCCCCTTGGCGTCATAGTCGCCGGGAGGGGCGTTCTCGATGAGCACGTCGGCCTGGACCGCCAGCTTCTTGAGGATCTCGCGCCCCTCGGCGGACTCCAGGTTCAGCGTGATGGACTGCTTGCTGCGGGCCTCGGCCAGGAAACGGGCCCCGACCTTCTCGTGGGTGACGTTATCCTCGAACATGTACTCCTGGCGGCCGAACGGGGTCAGCTTCCGGAGGGGATCCCCCCCGGGCGGTTCCACCATGATCACCTCGGCCCCCAGCTCGGAGAGGAGCGAGGAGCACCAGTGGCCGATGATCATGTTGGCGGTGCAGTCGAGGACCCGGACGGTGCTGAGGGCCTCCGGCTTCTTGAAGTTCTCGCTCTGCCGGACGATGGACTCCAGGTACAGCGCGTACTCCTTGGCCTTGTCGCTCTCCCCCTTGTAGACCTCATCCGGAGTAGGGGTCGGAACGGCCGGCCATGGCAAGACCGGGATGGTCGGCTTCCGTTTGTCTGCCATGCGAACATCCCTCCGTGCTGACGAGTGAACGTTGCGGGTCACCTACGCTCCAGGTCCGCTCTCCCATTCACCTCCTTCGTTCCGACAAACAGGGTCATCGCTTCCCGCCAGGGCCACCCGCAGCGGTGCCCCGGCTCCTGCGGCTCCCGTGCGCTCAGGCCGGGGCGGCCGCGGCCACCTCGTAGCCCAGGCGCTGGGAGATCCTCATGCCGGCTTCCTTGACCAGCGGGACCAGTTCCGACTCGATCCGCTCCAGGGAGAACCGGGAGACCGGGCCCGACAGGCCCACCCCGGCCACCACGCGATGGGAGTAGTCCCGGACCGGGGCGGCGACGCACCGGACCCCGTACTCCAGCTCCTCGTTATCCACGGCGAACCCGAGCCGGGCCACCTCCCGGAGGTGGTCCAGCAGGGCATCCGGGGAATAGATCGTGTGCTCCGTGTACTTGCGGAGGGGATACTCCCGGAAGAGCCGCACCAGCCGGTCGGCCGACTCGAAGGCAAGCTGCACTTTCCCGGAGGCGGTGCAGTACGCCGGGAGGCGGTGGCCGAGGCGGGGGACGACGCGGACCGTCTGGGAGGTCTCGTGCATGAGGACGTAGACGACCTCGGCCCCGTCGGTGACCCCGAGATAGGCCGTCTCGTTGGAGCGGTTCACGAGCTCCTCCAGGATGGGACGCGCCTGGCGCCGCAGCCCCAGGTGGTAGAGGAAGACGTTGGCAACTTCGAAGGTCTTGAGCCCCAGGCGGTAGTTCCCGGTCTTCTTGTCCTGCTCGATGTAGCCCCGCACCTCCAGAGTGGCCAGGAGGCGGAAGACGTTGTTCTTGTGCAGGTGCAGCTTATGAGACAGCTCCGTAACACCCAGCTCTTCTTTGCTGTAGTTAAAGGCCTCCAGGATGTCGAGGGCACGGTCAACGGATTGGACGACGTACGCGGACTTCTCTCTCCTCCGATGTTCCATGGGGACGCCGACGCACCCGAGCCTGCGAACTGGTCAGAGGAGAAAAAGCTCCCCCGGTGCAGTAAGAACACCGCAAGGAAGCACGATCAGGATTCGGTCACGAACGGGAAGGTCGGGCCACCGGCTGATACCCGTGGACCTCGGAATCTAAAATTTCGTTTGATTTCTGTCAAGTAAAATTTTTTCGGCACCCCGGCGGGGCCCGGCTCCCCCCTGCGGACCTCGACGCAGAAGGGAGTTTCCCGGTTCGGCGCACGCGATGCCCGGTCCG